>JAZUJQ010000030.1:0-4941 GCA_045642845.1 Kiritimatiellia bacterium | reverse complement strand
CAGGGCAACATCTGCACGCTCGTCGGCAAGCGTTCGTTCGACGCCGCCAAGATCGTCGAAAACATCGACGTTCTCATCGACGCGATCCGCGCGAACCGTCCGGCCTCGCTGAAGGGCCAGCTCTTCAAGAAGATCTCGCTCTCGTCCACGATGGGCGTTCCGGTCAAGATCGACATCAAGGACTAAGGAGAAGCGCAATGAACAAACCCCAAGCCAATTCCCGTCGTCCGGAGAAGCTCTCCGCGCTCGCCGAAATCGACGCGTTCGTCAAGGACGCCGGCTACTGCTTCGTGCTCAACTACGGTTCTCTGACCGTGTCGGCGTTCGCCGAACTCCGTCTCGCCCTCGCCAAGGAAGGCGCGAAGGTCAAGGTCGTCAAGAACAGCTACCTCGCCAAGGCGCTCGACGCCAAGGGCTGGAACGGTCTCGAGGCCGTGCTCGGCGGTCCCACGGCGCTCGTCGCCGGCCAGGGCGACCCCGCCGCCGTCGCGAAAGCCGTCATGACGTTCGTGAAGAAGAACGAAGAGACCGCGAAGGTCGCCGTCAAGGGCGGCCAGATGGAGTCCACCGAGCTTTCGGTCGACGCCGTCAAGCAGCTCTCCGAACTTCCGAACAAGGACGGCATGCGCGTCAAGCTGCTTTACGTGCTCCAGGCGCCGTGCAAGGCGATGCTCTACCTCCTCAAGGCGAAAGTCGACAAGGATGGCGGCGCGCCGGTCGAGGCGTCCGCAGCGGAGGCTCCCGCCGAAGCGTGATTTCCGTGCATAAAACCGGTCGGAACGCCGCGGCGGGCGCCGCGTAACGGACGACCGGTTCCTCCGTCCGCAGGGACGGGGGTTGTACTCAAAAAGAAAGAAAAACAAAATGACCAAAGAAGAAGTCGTCGAGTTCCTCTCCGGACTCACCGTTCTCGAAATCAACGATCTCGTCAAGACCCTCGAAGAGAAGTGGGGCGTTTCCGCCGCCGCTCCCGTGGCCGTTGCCGCCGCCGGCGCCGCCGCCGGTGCCGCTCCCGCCGAGGAAAAGACCGAGTTCGACGTCAAGCTCGTCGAAACTCCGGCCGCCAAGAAGATCGCCGTCATCAAGGAAGTCCGCGGAGCCACCGGTCTCGGTCTTGCCGAGTCCAAGAAGCTCGTGGAAGAGAATGGCGTCGTGAAGACCGGCATCGCCAAGGCGGAAGCCGAAGAGCTCAAGAAGAAGCTCGAAGCCGCCGGCGCCAAGGTCGAAATGAAGTAATCGCGATCCGGCCCGTTCCGCTCCGTCGCGTTGCGGCGGGGCGCGCGCCGGAGCCGTTCTTCACCGGATCGCACGATCCGTTCCGCATTCCCCGCCGTCCAGGCGGGGTTTGCCCCCTGCGGGAGGAGTCCCGCCCGTTTTCAGTTTTATAATCCAGTTCTTTGCAGCACGTTCAGGGTTTTAGCCGGTGCGCTTAGCCGGGACCCCTCGCCGAATCCGTCCCTTCGAACAAAAAAGCCCGAAGAAGAGGCACAACGATGGTTAAAAGAGAAGCATACGGAGCGATCAAGCCCGTGATCGATCCGCCGAATCAGATTGACATCCAGACCAAGGCGTACGAGGAATTTCTGCAGCGCGACGTCGCGCCGACGAAGCGCGCGCCCATCGGTCTGCAGGGAATTTTCAAGGAAATCTTCCCGATCGAGAGCTATGACGGCCGTTACATTCTCGAGTTCGTCAAGTATCAGCTCAACGTCGGCGATCCCGACAATCCCCAGCCCAAGGACAATCCGCTCACCGCGTTGCGCGAGGGCGTGACGTATTCCGCTTCGCTCAACGTCACGTTCCGTCTCCGCGACGGCGAGACGGTGACCGAAGAAGAGGTGTACATGGGCGAAATCCCGCTCATGACGGACGACGGCGCGTTCGTCATCAACGGCGCCGAGCGCGTGATCGTTTCGCAGTTGCACCGCAGCCCGGGCATCTGCACGGAGCGCGAGTTCCACGCCAACGGCACGCCGCTTTACAGCGTCCGCATCATCCCCGACCGCGGTTCGTGGATCGAATTCCAGTTCGACACCGAAAAACGCATCTGGGTGTTCATGGACCGCCGCCACAAGCGCCGCAAGTTCCTCGCCACCATTTTCCTGCGCTGCATCGGGTACGGCACCAACCGCGCCATTCTCGAGAATTTCTACACTTACCGCACGATTTCGACCTCCGAAAAAGAGGAACGCCGTCTGCAGAACCTCATGTTCCCCGAGGACATCCGCGACAAGGCGACGAACGCGCTTCTCGCCCACCGCTACACCCCGATCACCGTGAGCGGGCTGCAGCTCCTC
Organism: Kiritimatiellia bacterium; assembly: GCA_045642845.1. Taxonomy (GTDB): domain Bacteria; phylum Verrucomicrobiota; class Kiritimatiellia; order RFP12; family UBA3636; genus JAZUJQ01. Next base: position 2,644 of record JAZUJQ010000030.1, on the reverse strand, counting down.
AACAAGGCGGGCTTCGATGAAATCGAGGCGCTCGACGTGAAGTGGGACGGCGGCATGCTGATCAACACGATCCGCGACGACACCACCTCCAAGGAAGAGGACGCGTTGCAGGAAGTGTACCGCAAGCTCCGTCCGGGCGACCCCATCACCTCGTCCAACGCCAAACAGCTCGTCACCCGTCTTTTCTTCGACGCCAAGCGCTACGACCTCGGAAAAGTCGGCCGTTTCAAGCTCAACCAGAAGCTCGAGGAATTCCGCGACGAGAGCCGCAAGGAGCCCAAGCTCCCCGGCGATCTCCGCACGCTCGACAAGTCCGACGTCATCAAGGCGCTGCGCATGCTCGCCTCGGTCAACACCCAGACGAAGCAGCCCAAAAACGGCCGCAAGGTCCCGCAGTGCGAACTGGCCACGATGCGTCCGATCGACGACATCGACCATCTCGGCTCCCGCCGCGTCCGCACCGCCGGCGAACTGCTCGAGAACCAGTGCCGCATCGGTCTGGCGCGCACCGAGCGCGTCATCCACGAGCGCATGTCCAACGCCTCTTCGCAGAACGAACAGGAGGGCAAGCAGCAGCTCGCTCCGACGCGTCTGGTCAACTCGAAGACCTTCGGCGCGGTCGTGGCCGATTTCTTCGCCCGCTCGACGCTCTCCCAGTTCATGGACCAGACGAACCCGCTTTCCGGCCTCGCCCACAAGCGCCGTCTTTCGGCCCTCGGCCCCGGCGGTCTTTCCCGCGACCGCGCCGGTTTCGAAGTGCGCGACGTCCATCCTTCGCACTACGGCCGCATCTGCCCGATCGAAACGCCGGAAGGCGCCAACATCGGCCTCATCTCGTCCCTCGGCATCTACGCCCACATCAACGAGTTCGGCTTCATCGAGACGCCTTACCGCAAGGTCGAGACGGACCGCAACGGCGAGCCGCACGTGACCGATCAGGTCGTGTACATGTCGGCCGACGAGGAGGAGCAGTTCATCATCGCGCAGGCCAACGCCCCGCTCGACGAAAAGAACCACTTCATCAACCCCACGGTCCGCGTCCGCTACAAGGCGGAATTCCAGGAAGCTCCGCGCGAACGCGTGCAGTACATGGACGTGAGCCCGTTGCAGGTGATTTCTATCGCCGCCGGCCTCATTCCGTTCCTCGAGCACGACGACGCCAACCGCGCGCTCATGGGCGCGAACATGATGCGCCAGGCCGTGCCGCTGCTCAAGACCGAACGTCCCTACGTGGCGACCGGCCTCGAGGGCGTCGCCGCGCGCGACAGCAAGGTGATCGTCACCGCCGTGAACGACGGCATCGTCGCCGAAGTCGACGCGCGTCACGTCGTGGTGACCCGCGACGGCCGCAAGCCGACGACCAAGACCCCGAAGAGCGCGGTCGACCGTTACGAGCTGCAGAAGTTCCGCCGCACCAACGCCTCGACCTGTTTCAACCAGTGGCCGATCGTGAACGTCGGCGACAAGGTGAAGAAGGGCGACGTCCTCGCCGACGGTCCCGCGACCGATCAGGGCGAACTTTCGATCGGCAAGAACCTGCTCGTGGCATACATGCCGTGGTGCGGGTACAACTTCGAGGACTCGATCCTCATTTCGCAGCGTTGCGTGCGCGACGACATCTTCACCTCGGTGCACATCACCGAAGTCGAGTGCAAGGCGCGCGAAACGAAACTCGGCAACGAGGAAATCACGCGCGACATCCCGAACGTCGGCGAAGACGCCCTCCGCAATCTCGACGAGCGCGGCATCGTCCGCATCGGCGCCGAAGTCGGCCCCGGCGACATTCTCGTCGGCAAGGTCACTCCGAAGAGCGAGACCGAACTCACGCCGGAAGAGCGCCTGCTGCGCGCGATCTTCGGCGAGAAGGCCGCCGACGTGCGCGACACCTCCCTCAAGGTCCAGCCAGGAACCTACGGCATCGTCATGGACGTAAAGGTGTCCAATTCCGACGACGACTCCCGCGGTTCGCGCCGCTCCCCGGCGTCCGCGCCGCAGTCCTACGGCAGCGACAATTCGCCCCGCAAGGTCAAGGCCCGTCTGCGCGACATCGACAAGAAGTACGATTCCCACGCCAAGGACATCCGCCTCAAGCTCGTGGACGATCTCACGGGCGCCATGGCCGGCGTCAAACTTCCGTGCGACGCGATGTACATCGACGACGACAAGGAGGAAATCGTCGTCGCCGCCGCGGGCAAGAAGCTCAACAAGACCCACCTCAAGAACCTCGCCGAGCACCGCAAGACGGTCCGTTTCGCGGACGAGTCGCTGATGGAGAAGTTCTCCTCGATCGTCGACGTCCGCGAGCCCGAGTTCGAAGCGAACGAGGAACGCCGCCGCCACGAAAAGGACGGCGTCACGAGCGAATCCGGCGACGGCAACGCCGTGCGCACGGTGAAGGTGTTCATCGCCGAAAAGAAGAACCTCTCGGTGGGCGACAAGCTCTCCGGCCGTCACGGAAACAAGGGCGTCGTCTGCCGCATTCTTCCGGACTGCGACATGCCGTTCCTCCCGAACGGCCAGCCGATGGACCTCGTGCTCAACCCGATGGGCGTGCCTTCCCGAATGAACCTCGGCCAGGTGTTCGAAACGCACCTCGGCTGCGCGTGCCGCGCCCTCGGCGTGCACGCCGCGACCCCGGTGTTCG
>JAZUJQ010000029.1:0-3813 GCA_045642845.1 Kiritimatiellia bacterium | reverse complement strand
GCCGATGTTCGCGGCCGGCACCAGCGCCGAACGCACGGACATCCATTTGTAGCCCTCCGCGTGCTGCAGCGCGTGGCCCGCCTCGTGGCACGCCACGCCGAGCGACGCGAGCGAACGTCCGTTGTACACGGACTGCGAGAGGTTGAGGGTTTTGTCGGCGGGGTTGTAGTGATCGGTGAGCATGCCGGAGGTGAGGCGCACCTGCACGCCGGTCACCCCGGAGCGCGCGAGCATCTGCGTCGCCGCCTCGGCTCCCGTCAGTCCGCACGAGGCCGCGATTTTGGAATATTTCGCGAAAGTGGTCTTCACGCGCGCCGAAAACAGCATCGAAAGCAGCAGCGCGGGGAGTGAAAAAATCAGATACAGCGGATCGACGTTCATTTGTTTTTGCCCTCCTGTTTCCGGCCGAGCAGTTTGTATTCGACGGAATCGAGCAGCGCCTGCCACGCCGCTTCGATTATGTTGGGCGACACGCCGACGGTGCCCCAGCGCGATTCGCCGTCCGTCGATTCGATGAGCACGCGCGTGGTGGCGCACGTGGCTTCCTTGGGATCGAGGATGCGCACGCGGAAGTCAGTGAGCACGATCTTGGCGATTTCCGGATAGAACTTGGCGAGCGCGGCGCGCAGCGCGGCGTCGAGCGCTTCGACGGGGCCCACGCCTTCGCCGGCCGTGAGAACGGCGCGGTCGCCCACGCGCACCTTGATCGTGGCCTGCGACAGCGCCTGACGGTCTCCGCCGCGGCGTTCCACCGTGACGCGGAACGATTCCAGTTCGAAGAACCGTTTGTGTTCGCCGAGCGCCTTGCGCACGAGGATGCGGAAGGAAGCGTCCGCCGACTCGAACGAATAACCTTCGCCCTCGCGGCTTTTGAGCGACGTAACGATCTGGCGGATTTCGTCCTTCGAAAGCTCCTCGCCGCCGGCGCCGGCCTGTTTGAGGCGGTAAAGGACGTTCGACGCTCCTGAAAGTTCCGAGAGCAGCACCTTGCGCTCGTTGCCGACGCTTTCCGGCGGCACGTGTTCGAACGAAGCCGGGTTGTGGCGCACTCCTGAAACGTGCGCGCCGGCCTTGTGGGCGAACGCGGCGTCGCCGACGAACGGCGCGCGGCGGTCGGGATTCTGGTTGACCAGATCGTCGACCGTGCGCGACACGGAGCGCAGGGAGCGGAGTTTTTTTGCGTCGACGATTTCCGCGCCGAGTTTGAGCTGCAGATCGGCGATGATCGTCGTGAGGTTGGCGTTGCCGGCGCGTTCGCCGTAGCCGTTGAAGCAGCCCTGGATCAGGCGCGCGCCGGCGTGGAACGCGGAGAGGGAGTTGGCCACGGCGAGCCCGGAATCGTTGTGCGCGTGGATGCCGACGAGCGCGTCGGCGCCGAAGCGCTCCGCCACGCGGCGCACGATGTCCTCGACGTCCCACGGCAGCATTCCGCCGTTGGTGTCGCAAAGAGTGATCGAATCGGCGCCGGCCTCGACCGCGCGGGCGATCACGGAAAACGCGTATTCGGAATCGTCGCGGAAGCCGTCGAAAAAGTGTTCCGCGTCGAAATGCACTTCGAGCCCGCGTTTTTTGAGATACGCGACCGTGTCGGAAACCATGTCGAGGTTTTCGCTCTCGCTCGTGCGGAGCACCTCGCGCACGTGGAGTTTCCAGCTTTTGCCGTAAATCGCGACCGCCGGCGCGCCCGCCTTGAGAAGCGCCTGCACGAGCGGATCCCTGCCGGGTTTGAGCCCGGGCTTGCGCGTGCAGCCGAACGCGACGATTTTCGAGAAACGGAACTTTTCGTTTTTCGCGTCGCGGAAGAACTGCATGTCGCGTTCGTTCGATCCGGCGAAGCCGCCTTCGATGTACGGAATGCCGAAATCATCGAGCAGATGCGCGAAGCGGAGCTTGCCCGCCTGCGAGAACGTGATGCCGAGCGCCTGCGCGCCGTCGCGCAGCGTCGAATCGTAGATGACCGGCGCCTGTGAGGTTCCTTGTTTCATAACGGCGCGCGATTATAGCAGAAAGGCGGATCGACGGGGGAATGAAACGCCCGCCCGGGAACGGTTTCAGGTGCGCGCGCCGCGCTTCGTGCAAGCGGAACGGAAAAGCGGTAGAATAGCGGCCCACGGCGTCACGGTGCGCGCCGGAACATTCGAACCGAGAGCAAACAATGGATATCAAACAAGCGTACAAGACGATCATGGACGATCACTTCACTCCTGCGATGGAGATTTCGTTCATCGACGGAGACAAACGCGAAACGTTGCATTACGAAAAAGTTTCGTGGGTGATCGACGGCGTCGCCAAGGGCCTTCGCTACGGCGAAAATCCCGGTCAGGAGGCCGCGCTCTACCGTCTTGTCGGCGGCAATCTCACGCTCGGCGACGTCGAGTTGCTCTCGCCCGGCGAACATCTCGCTTCGCTGCCCGAACTGCTGCAGAGCGGCAAGCATCCCGGCAAGACCAACGTCACGGACGCCGACAACGCGCTCAACATCCTTCGCTATCTCACGGACAAGCCGTGCGCCGTCATCGTGAAGCACAACAATCCGTGCGGCGTGGCGCTCGGCTCCACGCTCGCCGAGGCGTATTTCCGCGCCAACAAGGCCGACCGCCTCGCCGCGTTCGGCGGGTGCATCGCGCTCAACCGCGAATGCGATCTCGAGACGGCGAAACTCATCGCCGAAAACTACGCCGAGGTGGTCGTAGCCCCGGAATTCGCCCCGGGCGTGATGGACGTCTTCGCCGAAAAGAAAAACCTGCGCGTGTTCCGCATCCGCAACATGGAGCGTCTGCAGAGTTTCGTCGCGAAGCACGTGATCGATTTCAAGTCGCTCATCGACGGCGGCATCGTGGCGCAGTCCAGCTTCTCCGCCAACGCGCGCAGGCCGGAGGATCTCATGCCGGCGGCATGCACGCGCAGGATCACCGACAAAGCGACGGGCGAAGTCCGGTTCGAAGAACATAAAATCAAGCGTCTGCCGACCGAAAAGGAATACGCGGATCTCATCTTCGGATGGCTCGTCGAGGCCGGCGTCACGTCCAACTCCGTGCTCTACGTCAAGGACGGCGTCACGGTCGGCATCGGCACGGGCGAACAGGACCGCGTCGGCGTCGCCGAAATCGCGCGCGACAAGGCGTACACCAAGCACGCCGACTGGCTCGCGTGGGAGAAGTACGGCAAGCCTTTCAACGATCTGCGTCTCGCGTTCGGCGAGGACGACGGCGCGAAGAAGCAGGCCGAGCTCATGGAACGCACCCGCGCGGAGAAGGGCGGTCTGCCCGGTTGCGCGATGGTGTCGGACGCGTTCTTCCCGTTCCGCGACGGCGCCGAAGTCGGTATCCGCGAAGGCATCACGTCGATCGTCCAGCCCGGCGGCGCAATACGCGACTGGGATGTCATCGACTGCTGCAACGAACACGATATCGCAATGGTCTTCACCGGACAGCGCAGCTTCAGGCACTAGAATCCATCATCATTCTGCAAGGCTTTCAACAATATGTGGCAATACACAGAAAAGGTCCTCGACCATTTCAGAAACCCTCGCAACGTCGGAACGATCGAAAACCCTGACGGCAAAGGGACCGTGGGGTCTCTCGCCTGCGGCGACTCACTCACACTTGCGTTCAAACTCGGTCCCGACGGCCGAATCGCAGACGTCAAATTCCAGACCTTCGGCTGCGCTTCGGCAATCGCCTCGTCGTCCGCTCTCACCGAGATGATCCTCGGCAAAACGATCGAGGGAGCCGAAAAGATCACGAACCGTGAAATCGCCGAATACCTCGGCGGCCTCCCGGAACAGAAAATGCACTGCTCGGTCATGGGGCG
>JAZUJQ010000028.1:0-4257 GCA_045642845.1 Kiritimatiellia bacterium | reverse complement strand
ATTCTCAACACCCCGTCCGGCCGCCGCGACTCGCGCGCGGACGACTCGCGCATCCGTCAGTCCGCGATCAAGTACAAGGTTCCTTACCTCACGACCGTCGCCGCGGCGTCCGCCGCGGCCCGCGGCATCCGCACCGCGCGCGACGCCCGCCCGCCGGTGAAGTCGCCTCAGGAATACCACTCCGGAATCGTCTGCCGGGCGGAGCCCGGCGGCGGGTTGTCGGCGGCTGAGACCGCTGTGACTGCTGTGACGCGGTCGCGGGGGTCCCGGCTGTCGCGGCATTTTGGATTTTCCTTTCGAGTCTCGTGTCTCGCGTCAATTTCAGGACATGAGACACGGGACACGAGACATGAAGAGTGAAGAGTGGATAGTGAAGAGTGAATAGTTGTTCTAGAAGCCAAGCGCGCGCCCCGGCAACCCGCGTCTTGGCGGCGTTTGAAAGAAACTCCGATCCGTGAAGCTCCCGCTACCGCTCCGCCGAATGGACAACGCTTTCGCACCGCCGATTCAGCTCGCACGGGATTGGAAAATGACAAATTTCATTCAATCAAAGGCTCCGGCTGAACGCCGCGAAGCAGGGCGGAGCGGTAGCGGAGCCGGTTTGCCGGCCGTCGGAGTTTTTCCAACCCGCGCCCAAGCATCGCCGTCATACTCGTCATACCGGTCCCACTCGTCCTACCCCCCACCGTGCGCATCCCGCGCCCAAGTCATCGCCGGTTCCGCTCGTTCCATTCCCCGTGCGCCGCTCAATTTGCCATGTCTGCGGCTAAATGATAGAATTCTCGCCCCGAAATTCGTTAACAACTTCAAGAAAGGGTAATGCTTTATGTCTACTTCTAAGAAGCAGGACGTCGCCGCCGTTTGCACCGATTACCAGATGAACACCTACAGCCGCACGGCCACGATCGAGCGCGCCAAAGGCACGCGCGTGTGGTGCGTAGACGGCAATCAGGCGCTTGATTTCACCAGCGGAATTTCGGTTGTCGCTCTCGGTCACGCCCATCCGGCGGTCGTGGATGCGATCAAAAACCAGGCCGAACAGCTCGTCCACTCTTCCAACCTCTTTTTCAACGCGCCGGTCGGCGAAATGGCCCGCCAGCTGTCCCGCCGCGGACTCGGCGGCAAGGTTTTCCTCGCCAACTCCGGGGCCGAAGCCAACGAAGCGATGATCAAGCTCGCGCGTCTCTGGGGCGCGGCCAACGGCGGTCGTTACGAGATCGTCTGCATGCGCCGCGGTTTCCACGGCCGCACGCTGGCGACTCTTTCCGCGACCGGCCAGAGCCGCATCCAGAAGGGCTACGATCCGCTGACGCCCGGCTTCGCGTTCGCCACGTTCAACGATCTCGAGTCGGTCAAGGCCGCGATAACCGACAAGACCGTCGGCATCATGCTCGAGTGCGTACAGGGCGAGGGCGGCGTCATTCCCGGCACGGAGGAATTCATCTCCGGCGTCCGTGCGCTCTGCGACGAAAAGAATCTGCTCATGATGTGCGACGAAATCCAGTGCGGCATGGGCCGCACGGGCAGGATGTGGGCTTTCGAGAACTACGGCGTCACGCCCGATCTTTTCACCTCGGCCAAGGCTCTCGGCGGCGGTCTTCCGCTCGGCGCTCTCTGCGCCAAGCCTGAGTATTCCGACGTCTTCACGCCCGGCTCCCACGGCAGCACCTTCGGCGGCAACCCCGTGGCCTGCGCCGGGGGGCTCGCGGTGCCCAAAACGTGCGACGACGAAAACGTCCGCGACAACGTCGTGAAGATGGGCGAGCTCTTTTTCAAGGGATTGCAGTCCTTCGTCGAGCGCTACGACCAGCTTCTCGCCGTCCGCGGCAAGGGCCTCATGCTCGGCCTCGTGCTCAAGGACAAAAAGGCGAAGGAACTTCAGGACGAACTGCGCCTCGGCGGTCTGCTCGCATGCACGGCCGGCGAGAACGTGGTGCGCTTCCTGCCTCCTCTCAACGTGACGGACGCCGACATCGACGAAGCGCTCGAAATGATCGCCGACACCCTCGACGTGATGTTCGGCGAAAACGCCTGATCCGCGGATTCATCACGGGGAGATCCGACGTGATTTCGGTGTCAGTTTTCGGCGCGGCCGGCCGCATGGGCCGGTCGATCATCCGCGACATCGCGGAATCGTTTCCGGACGTCAGGCTCGTCGGCGCCGTGGAGCGCGAAGGCCATGCGGACCTCGGCCGCGACGCGGGTGAACTGGCGGGAACGTCCAAAGCCGGCGTGGCGCTGTCTTCCGACCGCGCGCCCGCCGTCGGCGCGGCCGACGTCGTGCTCGATTTCACTTTCCACACCGAAGTGCCCGCGACGGCGGCGCTGTGCGCCGAACGCGGCAAGGCTCTGCTCGTGGGCACCACCGCGCTGACGCCGGAAGAGCGCGCCGCCGTTGAAGCCGCCTCGGCGAAGATTCCGGCGATGATCGCGTCGAACCTTTCGGTCGGCGTCAATCTGCTTTTCGATCTCGTGCGCCGCGCGGCGGAGAAGCTCGGTCCGGGCTTCGACATCGAGATCTGCGAAATGCATCACCGCCACAAGAAGGACGCTCCGTCCGGCACCGCGGTTTCGCTCGCCAAGGCGGCCGCCGAAGGGCGCGGCCTGGAATTTCGGGAACATGCGTGCTACGGCCGCAGCGGCGTGACCGGCGAACGCGACCCGGACACGATCGCGGTTCACGCGATGCGCGGCGGCGACGTGGTGGGCGACCACCGCGTGCTGTTCGCATCCGACGGTGAAATCCTCGAACTTTCACACCGCGCCACGTCGCGCACCTGCCTTTCCTCCGGCGCCGTCCGGACCGGGCGTTGGCTTGCGTCGCAGAAGCCCGGAATGCACACGGTCGCCGAGATGCTCGGACTTTGACGTTCGCCGCGCGGTTTCGTGGCGGCGTTTTTTTCACACAGGAGTTTTCCATGGCAGTTTTCGATCCTTCAACGATAATCAAGCGGGACGAAGTGGACCGCTATCTCGCCGGCGGGCGCGACTTCATCGACGACGAAGCCATCCACGCCGAACTCGCGGCCAACGCGAAGCCGGACAAGGCGCGCGTGCGCGACATCATCGCCAAGTCGACGGCGATCCAGACTCTGTCCGGCGCCGAGACCGCGGCGTTGCTTGCGGTCGACGATCCGGAACTGCTCGCCGAGATGGCCGACGCGGCCTGGAAAATCAAGCACAAGGTCTACGACAACCGCATCGTGACGTTCGCTCCGATGTACATTTCGTCGTACTGCGTGAACCGTTGCCGCTACTGCGGTTTCTCCTGCGACAATCCGCACGAAAAGCGCCGCTGTCTCTCGATGGAGGAGATCAAACGCGAAGCCGAGGCGATGATCAAACTCGGCCACAAACGCGTGATGGCCGTGTACGGCGAGCATCCGATGACGGGCGCGCGCTTCATCGCCGATTCGCTTGAGAGCATTTATTCGGCCGGGGTCCCGTCGCGCCGCGGCGTCGGCGTGAACCGCGTCCGCCGCATCAACGTGAACGCCGCGCCGCTGTCGATCGACGACCTCAAAATCGTTCACGAGGCCGGCATCGGGACCTTCCAGGTTTTCCAGGAAACCTACGACCACAAGGTGTATTCCGAGATGCATCCGGCGGACACGGTCAAGGGTGATTTCGGCTGGCGCGTCACGTGCATGCACCGCGCGTTCGACGCCGGCATCGACGACGTCGGTCTGGGCGTTCTGTTCGGGCTCAACCCCGACTGGAAGTACGAGGTCGCCGCCATGTGCACGCACGCACGCGAGCTCGAGCGCTTCGTCGGCATCGGCCCCCACACGTTTTCCGTGCCGCGCATGCACGCCGCCTCGGGATCCGACGTCGCCAACGCCAAGAGCGCTTTCTCGGATGACGACTTCTTCAAGGCCGTCATGGTTCTGCGCCTCTCGGTTCCGTACACGGGGCTCATCGTCACCGCGCGCGAAACGAAGGAGCTGCGCGACCGCTGCCTCCGCATCGGCTGCACGCAGATGGACGCGGGCACCCGCATAGACATCGGCGGCTACAGCGCCGCGAACACCGAGCAGAAGATCGACGAACAGCAGTTCATGCTCGGCGACACGCGTTCGCTCGAGCGGATGATCGTCGATCTGGCCAAGCAGGGCGTGATCACGTCGTTCTGCACGGCGGGCTACCGCTGCGGCCGCACCGGCGGCTGCATCATGGACGCCCTCAAGACCGGCCGCGAAGGCACGTTCTGCAAGATGAACGCGGTGCTGACGTTCCGCGAATGGCTCGACGACTTCG
>JAZUJQ010000027.1:0-5477 GCA_045642845.1 Kiritimatiellia bacterium | reverse complement strand
GACTGCGTGATGACGAGGATGTCGTCCTGCGAGGTCCAGACGTTGGTCACGCCGGGCGCGGCGTACACCTTGACCGTGTCCCCGGCCGCAGCCGCATCGACGCCTGCCCTGATCGTCTGAAACGGTGCTTCGAACGAACCGTCGCCTCCGGCGGCCGCTTCGGCGTTCACGTAAATGTCCGCCGCAAACGCGGCCGCCGACAAAAACGCCGCGACAAGTGCAACAGATGCTTTTCTCATGGTATCGGTTTTGTTTGTATGTTGAAAACAATCCAACGGACGGAACGATCGCCGTCTGGGCGGGAGTATAAAACAACGGAAAAAGAAACGCAAAGGGAAACGAAACGCAAATTTTCCACGCATCGTGCCGCGCCGGTCGATGTTGCGCCAGACCGATCGTTCGGTTAAACTCCGTGCCATGAAACGGTTCTTGTCCGTTCTTTTCGCGGCGGAGGCGGCGTGCGCCGGAACCATGCGCGTGGACATCGCCTCGCCGGCCGACGCGGCGCAGGAGCTTTCTTCGCTCGTGGCCTCCGGGGCCGGAGTCCTCATGCCCGGTGCGGAACCGCTTTTCCGCGACTGCGGCGCGGTTCTGTTCGACGATTCCGATTCCTCCTGGCCGTTCGCGTTCAAGGCCGGGCTCGTCCCGACGCTTTCCATCTGCGACACGACCAACGGAGTTCCGGTCGAACTTTTCAATTCATCGGAAAGGCCTCTGTTGTTTCAGTTCGAGTACTGTTCCCCGATGATGGGGATCGAACGAATCCGTCCTGAATCCGTTCAGTGAAAACGGACCGGCATCCAAGTGAAACGGCGCACCCGTCCGGCGGCGTCCCGTCGGCCTGAACCTACCCGGCCTAGGTGAGCGCAAGGGCGGCGCAGGGCGGGATGACGACCGGGAAAGCGCGACCCGAAACGGCGCCGACGGGCGTGCCGCGGCGGGCGATGTCGTAGCGTTTGACGGAAAGCGACAGAGGTCGCTCGGATTCAATGCGGAGCGTCCGTTCTGAATCGTTCTGATTCGCGCACAGAAGAATCGTCCGGCCGGCATGGACGAAATGGACGCAGGTCACGCCGGGCAGGCCGCAGTCGCCGCCGTTCACGAAATCGGCTCCGGCGGGCAGGTTGTCGCCTATCAGCGCCCAGGAACGGAATGCCCATTCGTTGCGACGGATCGCGCCGGTGGACATGTCCACGGCGTACATCGAGTAGCCTTTCGTGTTGGCCATCATGTGCGTCTGCCCCTCCGGCTTGCAGACGTGGATGATCGGCATGAGGATTTTCGCTTCGCCGTACACGAGCTCGTTCAGCAGCCGGGCCATGTTGTTCGCGCACTTCCGTTCATCCGAAACGGCCTCCGGATCGAAGTACTCGTATTCGCACGTGAAGACGTTCGTCCAATCGGCCCCGCGAAGGGATTTCCACTCGTCGCTTTTGAGAAAGTCCGCGCCTGGACCTTCTTCGCCGTTGAGCTTCCGGAACAGGTCGGAGGAATAGCCCCAGATCCAGTCCGGATGCCGGCGCAGGAACTCCCGCCCGATCGTCCAGCCGTGATCGTCCGCGCACGCATGGAGCAGCACTTCGTTCGGCCGGTCCCGGAACGTCCGCAGGACTTCGCTCGCCGCCACCTTGGGATGCAGCGCTTCGAAGGTGTCGCAGTACACGGCGGAATCCCAGTGAGCGTGTCCGTACGTTTCGCCGCCGCCGGTCGGCTCCGCCGCAAGGGTGTAGAGCCGTACCGGACATACGTTGCGATGGACGTATTCCAGATCGTCCACGACGGCGTCCGTGTATTCGTCGATCCGTTTCCGGTACCGGTCCGGATCGGAAGCCTTGATTGAAGCGAGCGTCCGCTCCCTCGGATAGGCGCCGCCCGCGTTCAGTTCGTTCCTGCGGCCTTCCGCGTAGTATGCCCCGCCCGTCAGCCAATACGGCGCCGGCGACCAGTATTCGACGTCGAGCCCGCCCCCGGTTTCGGCGACATCCGCGAACCATTCCCGGAGCGCGCGGTTCTGTCCGGCCCACCGCTCGCCGATGTTCTTCGCCAGACCGTCGACGCAATTCCGGTATCCGCGGTAGGCGAATCCCATCGGAAAGCGGATGAAACGGATGCCGCACCCGTCCCCCCGGAACATCTCCTCCCGGATCGTCCGTCGGCTCTCCTCGTTGAGCGACATCGGAAACCCCCACCGTTCCGACGTCGCATCGCAGGCCGGGACATGGCCGCCGGTAAAGGAATCCGGCTGGATTTCGATCAGGCCGCCCATGTACTTCCGCGGCCGGATTCCTGATGCGGATGAAAGGAAGAAGGAGTACGCCGGGGACGGGGTCATCGCAGGTCTTGGATCTTGGACGGGTCGCTGAAAGCCGTGTTTCAAAGAAAAGTGTACTGATTGCGAAGCCGGAAGTAAAGCCGCGGCGAACCGGCACGTTGGATTGCCGTTTCGTCAAACCGTGAGCCGTGAAATCAAATGCAATCCGCGGCTGTTTTTGCTAAAATCGGCGGCACACACACACAAACTTCAAACCTATGAACGAAGGCAAATGAACGAAGGCAAAGAAAAAAGCGGTATGCAGGAACTGGCCGGAGGCGATCTGGCGCTGGTGCGCGAACTCGGTGAAAAATACAGTGAGATGCGCGAAGAACTGGCCAAAACGATCGTCGGTCAGAGCGACGTGATCGAGCAGACGCTCATTGCGATTTTTTCGCGCGGCCATGCGCTGCTCGTCGGCGTTCCCGGCCTTGCCAAGACCCTTCTCGTGCGCACTATAGCCGACGTGCTCGATCTCGGCTTCAAGCGCATCCAGTTCACGCCGGACCTGATGCCCGCCGACATAACGGGCACGGAAGTGCTCGACGAGGACCCGACGACCGGGCGGCACAACTTCCGTTTCGTCCAGGGTCCGGTGTTCTCGAACCTGCTGCTCGCGGATGAAATCAACCGCACGCCGCCGAAAACGCAGGCGGCTCTGCTCGAAGCGATGCAGGAGCATTCGGTGACCGTCGGATCGGTCTCGCACGCGCTCCCGGAACCGTTCTTCGTGCTCGCCACGCAGAACCCGATCGAACAGGAAGGCACGTACCCGCTGCCAGAGGCGCAGCTCGACCGTTTTCTGCTCAACATCATCGTCGACTACCCGACGCGCGAGGAGGAATGCGAAATCGTGCGCAGCGTGACCGGCGAACGCAAGGCCGACACGAAAAAACTCATCGACGCCGCCACGGTGCTGCGCCTGCAGGGGCTCGTGCGCCGCATTCCGGCCGCCGACCACGTCGTCGAATACGCCTGCGATCTGGCGCGCGCCACGCGCCCGAAATCGCCGGACGCTCCGCAGTTCGTGAAAGAACTCGTCGGCTGGGGCGCCGGGCCTCGCGCCGCGATCTCCCTCGTCACCGCCGCCAAGGCGCGCGCCATCCTCCACGGACGTTCGCACGCGACCACGGCCGACGTCACCGCCGTGGCGCCGCCCGTGCTCCGCCACCGCATCGCCACGACGTTCAACGCTGAAGCCGCTGGCGTGACGACGGATGACATCGTGCGCCGACTGCTCGACGGCATCAAGGGACGCGAAGATCTGGATCTCTGAACGCGCTCAGATGGACTCGCCCGAAACACCGCGCTACATGCGCTGGCTGCCGGCGGCCGCCACGGCGACGCTTTCGCGCTTCGAATTTTCGGCGCGCGGCGTGGTCGAGGGGTTCGTCTCGGGCCGCCACCGCAGCGCGCGCAAAGGCGCGTCCACGGAGTTCGCCGAGCACAGGCTCTACGCGCCGGGCGACGACCCGCGCATGCTCGACTGGAAACTCGCCGCGCGCCGTCAGCACTTCTACGTGAAGCAGTTCGTCGACGAGACGAACCTGCGCGCGACGGTGCTCCTCGACGTTTCAGGCTCGATGGCCTACCGCGGCGATTCCGCCGCCGAAACCGAAGGCCGCAGGCTTTCCAAACTCGAATACGCGCAGCACCTGGCCGCCGCGCTCACGTATCTGCTCATAAAGCAGCAGGACGCCGTCGGCCTCGTCACGTTCGGCACCGCGGTGCGCAAATACATCCCGCCGAAGGCGACGCCCGGCCAGATCCGCACCATCCTCGAGGAAATCGACACGCTCTCGCCGGCCGGCGAAACGGATTGCGCCGCCGTGTTCCACGACATCGCCGAGCGCATTCCGCGCCGCGGCGTGGTGTTCGTCGTGAGCGATCTTTTCGGCGATCCCGAGAACATTCTGAACGCGTTCCACCACTTCCGCTTCCGTCACCACGAGGTCGTGGTGCTGCACGTGATGGACGACGACGAACTCCAGTTCCCGTTCACGTCCTTCTCCCGTTTCCGCTGCGCCGAAACCGCCGCGCGCATGAACGTCGATCCGCGCGCCCTGCGCGCCGGCTACCTCGACCGCGTGCGCGCTTTTCTCAAAACCATTTCCACGGGCTGCGGCCAGATGAACGTCGGTTACGAGCCGATGAACACGAAGATTCCGTTCGACAAAGCGCTCGCCGACTGCCTCGGCCGGCGCGCCATGGGGAGGGGCTGAGAGAATGGCGTTTTTCGCTCCTCTGATGCTGTTCGGCCTGCTCGGCGCGGCCGTTCCCGTCATCTTCCACCTGATGCGGCGCAGTTCCGCCAGAACGATCGAATGGGGCGCGTACATGTTCCTGCTCGAATCTCTGGCGAGCCGGCGCCGCAGAATGCGCATCGAAGAAGCGCTTCTGCTCGCGTGCCGCATCCTCGTCGTGCTGCTGCTCGCGCTCGCGCTCGCAAGGCCGTTCCTGCCGGAAATGAAATTCGGCGGCGGCGCGGCGCGCGACGTCGTCATCGTCATCGATTCCTCGGCCTCGATGGGCGTCCGCCAGGCGGACGGCCGGACGAACTTCGCGCTCGCCGTGGACGAAGCCCGCGAGCTCGTGAAAAAAGCGCCGCGCGGCACCGCCTTCGGCCTCGTGACCGGCGGCGCCATCCCGCGCACGCTCACGCCCGCCCCGATTTCCGACAAGCGCGAGTTCTTCTCTCTGCTCGATTCTCTCCGCGAACCCGAAACCGGCACCATGGACGCCCACCGCACGCTTTCCGCGGCGGCGATGGTGCTCGCCGCAGGCAACCGCGCCGGGAAACAGATCGCGCTCTACGGAGACGGTCAGGCGGCGGGCTGGGACGCGGACGATTCCGGCCGCTGGAAGGTCATGGAGACCATTTTCTCGCGTCTTCCCGTGAAACCGCAGGTCGTCTGGCGCACGCTCGCCGCGCCGGAAACGATCCGCAACGTCGGCGTGCGCGAAGTGGTTCCGGAACGGGACGTCGTCGGAGCCGACCGCGAAACTTCATTCCGCGTTTCAATCGTCAACACCGGCACCGAGGCCGTCACGCCCGGCGAAGTTTCGCTGCTCGTCGACGGCCGGAGCGTGTGCTCGACGCACGTCGGCACGCTTCTGCCGGGTTCCGTGCAGACGCTCGAACTGCGCCACCGCTTCGACAAACCCG
>JAZUJQ010000026.1:0-4034 GCA_045642845.1 Kiritimatiellia bacterium | reverse complement strand
GGGAAAAACGAAATGAGCGGAAACGGAATCGATTCCGACGTCTACACCGAAGCGCCCGTGCTGCGCGTCCGCATGGAAGTGCCGCCGGGTCTGGTGGACATCATCCTCGACGCCACGGCGTCGCTCTCGCCCGCGCCCGGCGCGTACGACGATCTGCTTTCCGGACGCGCGTGGATCGAGATGTACGGCGTGGACCGCGCCGCCATGGAAGCGTCGGCGCTCGCCGTGAAGAACGAAGCCGCCGGCATGGGAATTTCGTCCGAACTCGTCTGGGAGACGCTCCCGAAGGAAGATTGGGCGGAATCCTGGAAACGTTTTTTCCACGTGCTGCACGTGTCGCCGCGCGTCACGGTGCGTCCGCCGTGGGAGGATTACACGCCGGAGCGCGACGACGAAGTGGTCGTGACGATCGAACCGGGGATGAGCTTCGGCACAGGACTGCACGGCACGACGCAGGCGTGCCTGCGTTTTCTCGAAAAGACCGCGGCGGACGGAAAACCGGTTTCAGTCGCGGATTTCGGCTGCGGTTCCGGCATTCTTTCGATAGCCGCGCGCATGCTCGGGTTCACGGACGTGACCGGCGTTGACTACGACGCTGCCGCCGTGCGCATCAGCGCCGAAAACGCGGCGGACAACGGAATCCCGGACATCGAATTTTCGCAATGCGACGTCCTGAACGACGATCTGCCGTCGCGCGACATCGTCGTCGCGAACATTCTCGCGCCGATTCTGATCGCGGCCGCGCCGCGCATCGCATCCGCGGTGAAAGCCGGCCCGGACTCCGCCCTGATTCTTTCCGGAATCCTCGAAACGCAGTACGACGAGGTCCGCGCCGCTTACGAAGCGCTCGGCTTCGGCGAACGCGACACGCTGCAGATAGGCGAATGGAAGTCCGGACTTTTCAAGAGAAACGCCTGAAAACATGCTCTACCTGACAGCCACTCCGATCGGCAATCTCGGCGACCTCACTCCGCGCGCGCTTGAAACGCTCAAGGCCGTGCGGACAATCGCGTGCGAAGACACGCGCCGCACGTGGCAGCTGCTCACGCACTTCGGCATCCCCCGCCCCGAGACGATGATTTCGTACCACGAGGGCAACGAGGAGCAGACGGGCGAACGCATCCTCGGACTCCTGCGCGCCGGCGAAGACGTGGCGCTGTGCACGGACGCGGGCTATCCGGGCGTGTCCGATCCCGGGTTCCGCCTCGTGCGCGCGGCCGTCGCCGAAAATCTGCCTGTGACCTGCCTGCCCGGCGCATCGGCGTGCAATGTCGCGCTCGTGCTCTCCGGTCTGCCGACGTCGAGCTGGACGTTCCTCGGCTTCCCCCCGCGCAAGCCCGGCGCGCTTCACCGGTTTTTCGAGGATGAAGCGGAAGCCGCCCACACGCTGGTGTTTTACGAATCCCCGTTCCGTCTCGGGAAAACGCTTGCGGCGGCGGCGGAAACGCTGGGACCGCGCCACGCGGCCGTGTGTTTCGAACTCACCAAACTGCACGAGCGCATCGAACGCGGAACGCTCGCGGATCTTGCCGCGAAATTCGCCGACGCGCCGGTCAAAGGCGAAATCGCCGTGGTCGTCGCCGGAAAGCAGCGCGAAAAAAAGACAGAGTCCGAAGACTGACGCCGGATCCGGTCCGCCGAATGCAACGAGCCCGCGCGACCGGTCGGTCATGCGGGCTCGATTGTCTGCGGGCGGGTCGTCAGAACTGTTTCGACACGGAAACGGCGACGGCGTGGGCGCAACCGTCCGTGAACTTGCCGTCGAACACGCCGTCGTCCACGCGCGCGGACGACGAGAAATCGCGTATGTTCTCGTAGAAATAGACGAAATCCCACGTCCACGGGCCGTCGCAGAGCGAAGCTCCGACCGCGAAAATATCGCGGGTGTCGGCGGGCACAAGGTAATCCTCGCGGCCCTTGCGTATCGGCGATCCGTCGTAGGTGTACGACGCCCGCAGCGTCCAGCGGTCGTTGAGCACATACGAACCGCCGCACGTGAAACGCCACACGTCGCGCCACTTCTTTTCGGATTCAAGCCTGCTTTTGCCGGGCAGCAGTTCGCCGTCGTGCATCGTGATGCAGAGCCTGTTCCAGTTGCTCCATTCGCTGTACGTCGCGCCGAAGCCGAGCGTGAGCCTGTCGGTGACGTCGAATGCGACCGAGCCCATCCAGTACGCCGGTTCCCCGACATCGCCGGTGATGCGCGAGTGCGGAAACGCCGACGGCAGCGCCGCGCGGATCGCATCGGGCGCGTCGTAGTTCACCGACCCTTTGGCATCCGGCTGTATGGCGCTGTGGTAGGCGAAACCCAAATACAGTCCGTCGAGCGGTTCGAAACGCAGACCGAAATTCCAGCCCGGTTCGACATCGAACCCGTGCATGCGCTGCACGACGTCGTACGGCGAAGGCGAAGGGTCGTTGTAATTGCGCATGCCGAACGCGCCGGCGGCGTCGATCGACTGTTTGAGCGAAATGTCGAACAGCTGCAGATCGAAGCCCAGCGAAACCGCCAGACGGTCGCAGACACGGTACGTCACGGCGGGGTTGAGGTTTACCGAAAGGATGGACGCCTCGGTGCTGTTGTAACGTCCCGCCCAGTCGTCGTCGAAGTCCGCGCCCAGGCCCGTGCGCGAAGCGATGCCGAAACCGAACCACCAATCGTCGTTCACCTGATGAACGATGTAGGCGTGCGGAATGGCCCAGATTTCGCTTTTGGGTTTGTGCGAATAGACCGCGCCGGTGTACGGATTGACGGCCCGGACCTCCATCGTCGGCGCGATTAAAAACGTGCCGGCCTGCACGACGGTGCCCGTGACGGCCGCCATCGTGGCGGGGTTGTAGTACATGTCGCCGGCGCGTCCGCCCTTGGCGGTCGCGCCCGCGGTGTCGGCAACGCCCGATGCGCTGCCTTCGTATAGTGAAAAGCCCGCGCCGAAGGCGGAGAAAACCGCGATCGAGGCGAGGGCCGTGATGATTTTTTTGATGTTCATTGAGAGAAGGATTGGGGTGAAGAAAAAATTATAAAAACAACGGAAAATGATATTCGGGTGCGCCACTCATAACAGGCAGGGCCGTCCGTGCGTCAGAATAAGCCGACGTCAATGATAGAACGCCTTTTCGATTGTGTTCTTTTTTGTTCCAGCTCCTTTCTCCTGAAAGCCGGTGCGGGGTGCGGCCGGACACCGGAAATCAGTTTCCGGCGAGTCCGACCTGCTGGGCGACGAGCGCCTTGCCGCAGTATTTTTCGCGCAGCTTCGGCTTTTCGATTTTTCCCGTCGGATTGCGCGGCACCGGCGCGAAAATGATTTTGCGGGGACGCTTGTAGCGCGGCAGATCGAGGCAGAACTCGGTCAGCTCCTGCTCGGTGAGGGTCATGCCCGGCTTGACCTCCACGATCGCTGCGGCGATTTCGCCCAGACGCGGATCGGGCAGACCGATCACGGCGACGTCCTTGATCGCCGAATGCGCGCGCAGGAAGTCCTCGATCTGAACCGGATAGAGATTTTCACCGCCCGTGATGATGACGTCCTTCTTGCGGTCGACGAGGTAGATGAACCCGTCTTTTTCCATCGCCATGTCGCCGGTGTAGACCCAGCCTTCGGCGTCCTTGACGGCGGCGGTGGCTTCCGGATCCTTGTAATACTCCTTCATCACGCCGGGACCGCGCACGGCGAGTTCGCCGACATCGCCTTTCGCGACGGGCTTTCTGTCCGGGGTGACGATCTTCGTCTCCCAGCGGTAACCCGGAACGCCGATTGCGCCGACGTGGTCGATGTTCTCGACGCCGAGGTGGACGCATCCGGGACCGGTGGATTCCGAAAGGCCGTAGTTCGTGTCGTACGAGTGATTCGGGAAAATCTTCTTCCAACGGTCGATCAGCGCCGGCGGGACCGGCTGCGCGCCGATGTGCATGAGGCGCCACTGCCCGAGATCGTAATCCTTGACGTCGACCTCGCCGCGGTCGATCGCGTCGAGAATGTCCTGAGCCCAGGGCACGAGAAGCCACACGATGGTGCACTTCTCCTGAGAGACCG
>JAZUJQ010000025.1:0-8717 GCA_045642845.1 Kiritimatiellia bacterium | reverse complement strand
AGCCCATCGTGTTGATGGCGTGCTTGCCGCCGAGCTTGAGGAACTTGTCGCGGGCCTTGGCGGCCGACTTCGCGTCCGTCACCTTGATGCCGGTGAGGAGCTCCGCCTCGGTCTCGTTCGGCGTGATCCAGTCCACCGACTCGTACAATTCATCCGGGATTTCCGCGGCCGGCGCGGGATTGAGCACCACGGCGACGCCCGCGCGGCGCGCGGTTTTCGCCGCGGAGAGAACGGTTTCCATCGGGGTTTCCAGCTGCATCAGCAGCGCCGAAGCGTTTTCGATGTCGGTCCGGAACGGAGCGATGTCGGCCGGCGACAGGGTTCCGTTCGCGCCGAGCGCGACGGAGATGACGTTCTGCCCCTTCGCGTCGACCATTATGAGTGCGGTGCCGGACGGCTCTTCCGCGTCGACGACGAGTTTCGCGTCGATCCCCTCTTTTTCCATCCGCGAGGCGGTGTCGCGCCCGAAAAGGTCGTCGCCCGTCTTGGCGATGAATTCGCATGCGCCGCGTTCGGTCGAAAGACGCGCGACGGCGACCGCCTGGTTGGCGCCCTTGCCGCCCGGATTCATCATGAACCGGCCGCCGGAAACAGTCTCTCCCGGCGCCGGGATCCGGCGCCCGGAAATCACCATGTCGGTGTTGGTCGAACCGATCACGACGATCTTTTTCACGGACGCGGTCTCAGCCGATGGAGTTGATGCCGTTGTCCGAATCGTCCGCCGTGCGGGCGTCCAGATCCTTGAACAGGCGGATCGAATCCTTGATGCCGCCCCACATGAACCACACCGTGGAGACAAGCCCGATCATGATCGGCACGATGAGGTGCACGATGTAGTAGTAATTACCCCACCAGGCCGACGGCCAGGGCCTGACCGTGTTCCAAACCAGCACGCACAGGAACACGCCGCACACCTGATACCCGATGGTGTAGCCGAAAACCGACCACGCGATCACGCGGTCGCTGAGCGTGTATTCGCCGGTGATGCCGACGAGACGGGACACTATCGACACCTTGTGCGTTTTCGCCAGACGCATGCGTTCCTTCTCCGCCTCGTCGGCGTATTCGCCGCGATGGAGGAGCTTGTCGAGATTGAACATGCCGTATCTGCCGCAGAGAATGGCGATCCACGAGCCGATGCAGTACGTCGCGACCGACAGGATCATCGAAATGAAGAAGATTTCCTGCGAATTCATCGGGAATTTCTCGACGAACTGCTGCAAGGCGGTCTCGTAGGAGTTTTCACCGGAAATCCAGCCGTTGGACCAGTCGATCCACGGATAGAACGGACGGCTGAACGATGAAAACGCCTTGAACCAGGAATCCGTCCAGCCGTTCTGCGCGAGCATCGGGACTATGTGGGCCGACCACGTGCGCTGCGCGATGAGTCCCAGCAGCGAGAAACCGCTGCCGAAGGCGATGGAGCACCAGGCCCCGACCGTGTTTCCGAAACGGCTGTAGAGGCCGAATATCATGACCGACCCGCCGCCGCCGAGCCAGAGCGACGTCATGATCGTCGTGAACATGTTGATGTAGTCGAGCTGGCTGAAGAAAATCGCGACGAAGAAGAAAAACACCGCCACGGCGAGAGACGCGAGACGCAGGATCATGATGTGCTGCCTGCTTGTCGGCGGTTTCTTGAAGAGCGGGAGTATCACGTCCTGCACCCAGGTCGACGACGCGTTGAAAATGCGCGAATCGTCCGTCGATATGAGCAGCATGATCATCAGAAGCACGAAAAGGCCGGTGAGACCGATCGGAAGGTTCCTGCGCAACGCCATCGGCATCATCATCTGACCGTAAAGCGTGCGCACCTTCTGCGCCTGTTTGGCGTTCGCGCCCTGCGCGGACGCGAGCGCCGGGGACGGGTCCGGCACTTCGACGGAAGGATCGTCCGCGGCCGCGGCCTTCAGCTCGGCTATCCGGTCGGCTTCCGCCTTGAGTTCCGGCGGAAGATTGGCGTTGATGCGCGCGCGCGCCGTGTCGATGTACGGCGTGTCGAGGTTCTTCTGCTGCGAAAGCGGGGTGTTGGCGACGAGGTACTCCGCGTACTCCGCGCTCGGCTCCGGAATCACGACCGAGTGGTCGGTCGCGGCGGCGCGCACCGCTTTCCAGTAGGCGTCGTGCTCCGCTTCAAGACCGGCCGGAACCGGATCCTTGATCGTGTTGTGCACGGGGACCGCGAGCGCTTCGAGGTCGGAGGCGATCTGCGCGCGCACTTCCTCGCTGCCGACCGCTTCCTCCACGACTTTGTTCACGAGCGCGATGCGGGTGTCGTGCGACGAGAACCGGCCGGAAACCTTGGTCGGGTTGAAGAATCTGTCGTTGTTCATCACCGTGATGACCAGCAGCGTCACCAGACCGATCATCGTCCACGAGAATCCGTTGCGCCACGTGCCGAGCACGCCGGCCATCTTCTGCTCGTGGGGGTTGCGGCCGGAGTTGGACGTGTCGTTGCCGAACCAGCTGGCGCGCTGCAGAATGGCGGAGGTGATCGTCACCGCCAGCGCGAACATGTTGAAATCACGCAGTTTGGAGACGTCGAACGGATTGATGAAGCTCTCGCCCGGCATGCGGTCCATCATCACGGGGACGATGCAGTCGTGCCAGTTGAATTTCAAGAAAATGTAGCCGGCGATCAGCACGAAGATCGGGTACGAAAGCAGCCCCTGGAAAGTGTCCGTGATGAGCAGCGAAACGCGCCCGGCCGGCCAGATGGCGACCATGGCGAGCGTGAGACAGATGAAAACGATGATGGCGAAGCACGGGAGGTTCACCTCCATCGCCGTGCCCTTGAAGAGCATGACGCGGTGCGGCAACCCGAGAAAGTAGATGAAAAAGTTCGTCGCGATCGCCGGGCCGATGGCGTTGGTGACCATCTCCGCGAGGTTGCGGATCACGGCGGCGGTCACGCGGAAAGGCCTGCTGTAACGCTCCTCCAGGAACTGGCCGAACGAAAGCGCCTTCGTGGCGCGGTACCGGTACGTGCAGTAGCCGGTGAGAGCCAGAACCATGCCCAGCGGGACGGTGATCATGTTCCAGAAACTCATGGCCGACCCGCAACGGTACGTCGCTTCGCACGAAGCCACGAGCGAAATGACGCTCAACCCGGCGGCCATGTCGCCCACGCACATCACGTAACGCCCCGCGACCCGCCCCGCCGCGAGGAAATCCACGACGTCACGCGCGTATTTTTTGGCGTACACCGCCAGCGCCATGACCAGACAAAACGGAATAATCGCGATACACCAATCGATCCAATGCATGTTTCTTTGCTCTTTCCGGGTTAAAAAAAGACTTTCCAAACGATCCAACGACCGGACGCAGACGCTCGACCGAAAAACCGACTGCCGCGCAGTCTAGTGTTTTCGAAGGGAAAACGCAAATTCCGCAGGAAACCGGACTTTCCCGGTTTTCCGCGGCCCGTTTCCGCAAACAATCACGGCTCTGCGGAAGCGACGACGCGTAAGCCCAGACCGAAGAAGCGGTAGTCCGGGTCGCACCCGTCGCGGAACGCCGAGCGGCGGAACCGGGCGTCGCCGCCCCAGCCGCCGCCACGGAACACGCGGTCGGAGCCCGAGAAAGGCCCCGTCAGGCCGCGCGGGTGAGGTTTTTCGCCCAGTGAAAACGGTTGATTTTGACGAACGCCACGAAGCATTTCGTGACCTGGTCCGAAAGCAGGAACGCGTAGACGACCCAATCCGGGGCGTGAAAAACGTCGCGCGCGACGAACGCCGACGGCAGGACCCAGCAGAAAACCCAGAACGTGTCGTTGCGGAACACGAACGAAGTGTCGCCGCCCGCCTTGACCAGTCCCATGAGGCACGGCGCCTGATAGCTGCGCCCGCACACGGAAAACGCCAGCACCAGCATGAACGTCCCGGCCGCTTCGATCGTGGCCGGTTCGAGTTTGTAAAGCGACACGAACAGATCGCCGCAGCCGAGCACGATCGCGAACGAAGCGACGCCGATCGCCGCGAAAATCAGCTGCACCCGGCGCGCCCAGGCCTTGATTTCGGCGGACGGCGCGCCGCGCCCGACCATGGCGCCGGTCATCACGCCTACGGCCGACGACAGTCCCACGGTGCCGACCCACATGAGGCCGTCGAGAGTCTCGGAGATGCTGACCGCCGCGCTCGACGCCGGATCGAAACGGCCCACGATCGCGCGCATCGTGAATTTGTTAACGGACCAGACGATCTGCCCCAGCATCAGCGGCGTGCCGTAGCGCACCATGTCGCGGGCGAGTCCGGCGTTGCGCCGCAGAAAATCGCGCGGACGCATGCGCAGATTGCCGTCGAACTTCAGCACGAAACACAGAACCACCGCGAGTTCGGCCGCGCGGGAAACGACCGTCGCGTACGCCGCGCCTTCCACGCCGAGCGCGGGCGCTCCGAAACGCCCGAAGATCAGAATCCAGTTGAGCGTGACGTTCACGCACACGGCGACGATCGAGTTGACCAGCCCGACGCGCACCGACTCCACCGACCGCATCGCGCCGACGAACAGCAGGGACGCGGCGAAAAGCGGATAGGACCACGCCACCACGCGCAGATAGCGCACGCCTTCGGCACGCGCCCCGGGGGACGACGTGAGCAGGCTCATGAAACTTTCCGGGAACAGCGCGGACACGGCCGCCGCGCCCGCCGCGACGACGACCGCCGCTCGCAGACCTGTAGCGACTATGTCCTTGATTTTCTCCGTGTCCCGGCGTCCCCAGTACTGAGCGGTGAGGACCGTCATCGCGCTCTCGATTCCGAAAAGAACCATCTGCAGCACGAACTGCACGATCACGGCCATGAACAGGCCGTTGATCGAAGCCTCGCCCAGCCGCCCGACCATGAGATTGTCGGACAGCGTCACCGAATACGTGAGCAGGTTCTGGCAGATGATCGGCACGGCCAGCCGCAGCAGCCGGCCGCGAACGCCGCGCCCGTCGCAGGTTCCGTTCATCGGACGCCCGGAGTCCGGCTTTTACTTTCCGGCGTTCCCGCCGTCGAACCCCTGCACGCAGGCGTCGTGGGCGCAGGCGCGCAGAAACGCGGCGTCCTTGGCGCCGACCTGATCGGGGATGAAAGCGCCGTCCGGCACGGGGCGTCCGTAAAGGGTCTCGAACCACACGCACGCCTGCAGATATTCACCGCGGGCGTTGAGATGGATCGTGTCGAACCAGAACCTCAACTCGCCGTTTTCGTCCTTGTTGCGGCCGACGTTGCCGACGACATCGTGCATCTCGCCGGGCAGACCGGGCCATTCGATCGACTTGAGGTATTCCGGGTCGTACGGCTTGAACGGCGCCGGATCGCGCTGACGCGAAAGCCACACCGCCCTGCCGGTGGGAATGATCCGCAGCCCGCCGGAATCGCGCGACAGTTTCCCGTACGCCTCGGTGAGGCGGGCGTGGAAACCCTCCTGGTCGAACCCCCATTGCGGCGACGGGACGCGGATCCTGTTGTCGTCGCACCGGTACGCCCAGGTCTGCTGGATGAGAATCTCGGCCTTCGGATTGCGTTCGCGGACGTACGCCAGCAGGTTGCCCGCGAACGGCTGGTACGTGGCGTAGTCCCAGCTCTGGTGCGACGCCTGCTGGATCGTGACGACGTCCCAGTCGCCGCGCGCGATGAGATCGGTCAGGCTCACGTCCTCGCCCGCCTGCACCACGCCGTCGCCGGACGCCTTCCAGGTGTTGACCCTGTACTGCCTGGCCGCGGGGTTCGCCTCGCATTCGAGGATGTTGTTCCAGTGGCGGTCGAACTGGCAGCCGCCGATGTACGCGCTGGTGAGCGAAATGGCGCACCCCGGAACGGAATTCACGATCGGAGGCAGATCGTTCCCCACGCAGATGGAGAAGGAATTGCCTATCATCAGTACCTTGAGCATTTGAATCATCGCCTGTTTGAATGTCGGTTGATGCCGCAAGTATAGCAGAAAACGGAATCGCGCAACTTGTTAGCGCGCACGCCGTTTGATAGAATGCCGGCGAATCGCAAAACAAGGAAAACAACATGGACTTGCAGGAATTTTTCTCCAAGTACCGCTTTGACGCGAACATCGATCACGATGCTCTGCTGGCGGAATTCAACAGGCAGATGGACGACGGGCTCGCCGGCCGCGAAAGCTCTCTGGCCATGCTCCCGGCCTACATCGACGTCACGAAAAAAGTGCCGTCGGAAGAGGCGATCATCGTGCTCGACGCCGGCGGCACGAATCTGCGCGTGGCGGTGGTGTGGTTCGACCGCTCGGGCAAACCGCGGGTCGAGGACTTCCGCAAATACGCGATGCCGGGCACCGACGGCAAGGCGCTCGAGGCCGAAGATTTCTTCGACCGTTTCGCCTCGTTCCTCGAACCCGTCTGCCGCCGCGCCGAGGCCGTGGGCTTCTGCTTCTCCTACCCCACCGAGATTTTCCCCGACCTCGACGGCCGGCTGCTTTACTGGAGCAAACAGATCGACGCCCCGGGCGTCGTCGGCCGGCGCGTCGGCTCGTCCATCTCCGCCGCGCTCGAAAAGAAGACCGGCCGCAAACTCGCACTGCGCGTGCTCAACGACACCACGGCGACCCTGCTCGCCGGCATGAGCGCCGGCATGACGCGCGGCTACTCGTCATACGTCGGGTTCATCCTCGGCACGGGCACGAACATCGCCTACATCGAAAAGAACGCCCGCATCGGCAAGGTCGCCGGGCTCGATCCCGCGGGATCGATGATCATCAACGAGGAATCCGGCGGATTCGCCGGCTACCCGCGCTCGGAGTTCGACAGAATCGCGGCTTCAGGGCTGAAACAGCCCGACACCGGCATTTTCGAAAAGATGATCGCGGGCGTCTATCTGGGCACGCTCGGCCGCACGGTTCTGCAGTGCGCGGCGAAGGAAGGTCTCTTCTCGAAGCCCGTCGCGGACGCGCTTCTCGCACTCGGCGAACTCACCACGATCGATTTCGACAACTTCATCGCCAATCCGTACATCGCCAAAGGCGCTCTCGCCGGAATCCCGTGGACGGACGAAGACCGCCGCACCGCGCCCGCCGTCGGCGAACCGCTCTTCATCCGCGCCGCGCGCCTCACCGCCGTGAACATCGCGTCCGCCGTGCTGCGCTGCGGCGAAGGCCGCGATCCGCTGCATCCCGTGTGCGTGACGATCGACGGATCCACCTACTACAAGACCCGTTCCTGCATGTTCAAGAGCCGCGTCGAAGAAGGTCTGCGCGACATTCTCGGTCCGCGCGGCGTCCATTTCGAAACGATTCTCGTCGAAGACGCGCCGATGATCGGCTCCGCCATCGCCGGACTCATCGCCTGAAAACAATGAAAGCCAAGGTCTTCGCATCCGCCGCGGCCGCGCTGTGCGCGCTGGCCGCGTTCGGCGCGCCGCCGCGCCAGCCTGCGGAAGGAACGTCCGTCGCCGCGATCCGGTTCTCGGTGCGCGGGAACGCGCCGGTCGATGAAACCTTCGTGCGCTCGTTCCTGTCGCTCAAGGAAGGCGACGAGTACAGCGCCGCCGCGCTCGCGTCGGACGTCCGCGCGCTGCTCGATTCGAAGCGTTTTTCGTTCGTCAACGCCTCGGCCGACGTCTCGGACGGCGGGATCGTGCTCGTCTACGCGCTCGAAGGCCGCATGCGCCTCGCCGGCAAACCGGAATTCAGCGGCGCAAGCGAGTTCTCCCGCGCCACGATGCGCAAAAAGACCGGGCTCAAACCCGGCGACTTCGTCGACGATTCGATCGTCGCGGCCGCCGCCGCGCGCCTGCGCGACCTCTACTTCGAACGCCGCTATTTCAACGCGAAAGTGACGCCGTTCCTTTCGTCGTCCGCGAAAACGCCGGGCGCCGCGTTTCTTGAATTCCGCATCGAAGAAGGCCCGTGTTTCCACGTCGAATTTCTGAAATTCCCCGGCGCCTCGGCGATTCCGGAGGAAGACCTCGGCCGGCTCGCTTCGCTGCACGACTGGTACAACCCCGTGTCGTGGGTGACGCGGCCGCGCGTGTCCGACGCCGATCTCGACATCGTGCGCGACGACGCCCTGCGCCAGTATCTCGACGCCGGTTACCTCGACGCCGAGGTCTCGGCCCCGCGCAAAAAACGCGCCGGAAAACGCATCTCGGTCTCCTACGACGTCAACGAGGGTCCGGTGTACCGCGTCTCGGACGTCGCGCTCGACGGCGTGACGCTGTTCCCGGTCTCGGCCGTGCGGTCCGCGATAGCGCTGCGCGCGGGCGATCCGGCCGGCGCCGCCGCGATGGACGCCGCCCGCAACGCCGTGCAGGAATACTACGCTTCCCGCGGCTATCCCGGCACGACCGTGCGCGCCGTGACCTCGCCCGGTCCCGGCAACACCCTCGCCCTCGCCCTCCACGTCAAGGAAGGTCCGCTCGTCAAAGTGCGCGACGTCGTCATCCGCGGCAACACCGTCACGAAGGACAAGGTTCTCCGCCGCGAAATCGGCATCGCGCCCGGCGACGTCTACGACACCGTCCGCGCCGACCGCTCCAAACGCCGTCTGATGAACCTCGGCTACTTCGAGGACGTGCGGCTCTACGACACCGCCGGCGGCGAAAATCTGGTCGACGTCCACTACGACGTCGACGAGCAGTCCACGGGCCGGCTCACGTTCGGCGCCGGCTTCTCGTCCGTCGACCACGTGATCGGCATCTTCGGCATCTCGCAGTCCAACTTCGACATCTTCGGCTGGCGCAACAGGTTCCGCGGCGCCGGCCAGAAGG
>JAZUJQ010000024.1:0-3072 GCA_045642845.1 Kiritimatiellia bacterium | reverse complement strand
TACGTCGCTGCGTTGCGCGCCGCCGCAGAAATCGCCGATTCAGCCGGAGACCGCGCGTTCGCCGGCGAATGCCGCGTGCTGTCGGCGCGCGGCGCCGCATGGACGGAAAAGAATCTTTTCAACGGCGCGTACTACCGGCATGTCGTCACGCCTCCGTCCGGCCCCGTCGCCGAAGGAATCTCGATAGGCAGCTCTGCCGATTCCTCGCACCCGGACTTCCAGCTGGCCGACGGCTGCCTGATCGACCAGCTGCTCGGCGATTACGCCTCGCGCCACGTCGGGCTCGGCCCGGTGGCGGATGAACGGCATTCGCGCACCGCGCTCGACACGATTCTCGCGAAGTGCGCGTCGTCGAACTTCGGCGCCGTATACAACTGCGGCCGCGATTACGCGCTTCCCGAAGAGCCTTCGCTTAAAATGGCCTGGTATCCGGAAGGAAAAATGCCTGAAAAACCCTTCCCCTACTACGGCGAAAACATGACCGGTTTCGAGTACGTCGTCGCCGCCAATCTCGCGCAGCGCGGCGATTTCGCGGCCGCTGAAAAGGTAGTGCGCGACATCCGCAGCCGCTACGACGGACGCAAACGCAATCCTTTCGACGAAGCAGAATGGGGACACCACTACGCCCGCGCGCTCGTTTCATGGAGCGTGCTCCAGGCGTTCGTCCGCCCGCGCTGACGCCGCTCCGCGCGAACCGTCCGCGCCTTTGCTCCGTTTGAAAGAAACTCCGTTCCGTGGCGCTCTCGCCACCGCTCCGCCGAGTGGGCCGCGCTCCGCGCCACCGATTCGGCGTGCACGGGATTCGGAGGTGGAAAGATTGACAAAATTACGCGACCGCGATCGATTGCACCCGGCCGCGATCGACCCGATTTCAATCCCGCCGAAAATCCGCGGCTGAACGCCGCGAAACCTGTTTGCCTGCCGTCGGAGTTTTTCCAACACGGCGCACGAGCAACCCGCGCCTTTGCCACCGCCGTCCCAATCGTCCTACACGTCCCACTTGTCTTACCCAACGTGCGCGTTCAGGCGTTATTTAAGACCGTCGCAAAGGCGGCGGTAAGTCGGGCATCCGGCGAGCAGTTCGGCGTGGGTGCCGGAACCGACGATCGCGCCGCGGTCCATCACGACGATGCGGTCGGCGTCGCGCACGGTCGAGAGGCGGTGTGCGATGACGACCGACGTGCGTCCGTGCAGAAGCCGCATCATCGCGCGCTGGATTTTCACCTCCGTGCGCGTGTCGACGTTGGACGTGGCTTCGTCGAGCACCAGGATTTTCGGATCCGCAAGCGCGGCGCGGGCGATCGAAAGCAGCTGGCACTGACCCTGCGACAGCGCCGTTCCGGTCTGAGAAAGCACGGTGTCGTAGCCGTCGGGCAGCTGCCGGATGAACTCGTCGGCGTCGGCCAGTTCCGCGGCCTCGACTATCCGTTCGCGCGGCACGTCGCCGGCGCCGTAGGCGATGTTTTCGGCGATGGTTCCGGAAAACAGCCTGACCTCCTGCAGCACGATTCCGAGCGTGCGCCGCCACTGCGCGAGCGGGAACGACCTGATGTCGGCGCCGTCGATCTTCACGCATCCGGAATCGGGATCGTAGAAACGCGCGAGGAGCGAAATGACGGTGGTTTTCCCGGAACCGGTCTCCCCCACTATCGCGGTCTTGCGCCCCGGCTCGATCACAAGCGAAAAATCCGTGAGAACGGGGGTTTCCGGCACGTAGCGGAAGGAAACGTTCTCGAACGAAACGCGGCCGACCGGATTTTCCGGGACGGGCGCGCGGCCGTCGTCCGGTTCCGGTTTTTCGTCGTACACGTTGAACACGCGCTCCGCGCCGGCGATGGCGCTCTGGATCTGGTTGAACTGACCGGCGATTGAATTGACGGGACGCCCGAACTGCCGCGCGTACAGGAGGAACGTCACCACCATGCCCACCGTCACGGAACCGTCCGCCGCCATCGCGCCGCCTACCGCGGCCACGAGGAGGAACGAGCCGTTGCCGATCGCGTTCATCACCGGCCCCATCACGCCGCCGACCAGTTCGGCGCGCAGCGCGATCAGGCGCAGGCGCGCGCTGAGCTTCGCGAACGATCCGCACTCGGCGTCCTCGCGGCAGAACGCCTGCAGCGTGCGCTGCCCCGAAATCATCTCTTCGGCGATGGCGTTCACCTCGCCGAGCGTTTTCTGGCGTTCGCGGTAGAGGCGGCGAGAAACGCGGATGATGACGCGGCCGGTGACGAACGTGAGCGGGATCGTGGCGCAGGCCACGAGCGTCAGCTTCACGCTGAGCGAAAGCATGTACGCGAGCAGGCCGAGCAGCAGGAACACCTCGCCGAAGAAATCCAGGAGCCCGCTTCCGATGGTGTCGCCGGCCAGCGAAGTGTCGTTCACGAGGCGGCTCATGAACTCGCCGTGGCGGGTCCTGTCGAAGATTTTCACCGGCAGACGCAGCAACCGCGCGAACAGCGTGCC
Organism: Kiritimatiellia bacterium; assembly: GCA_045642845.1. Lineage (GTDB taxonomy): Bacteria > Verrucomicrobiota > Kiritimatiellia > RFP12 > UBA3636 > JAZUJQ01. Next base: position 606 of record JAZUJQ010000024.1, on the reverse strand, counting down.
GCGCATTTCACGCACGATCGGCGCCGAAATGTTCACCGTGCCGCGTCCGGTCAGGAACTGGCAGAGCGAACCGGCGGCCTGGACCGCGACCGAGACCGCCAGATTGAACCACAGCCGTGCGTAAACCGACCCCGCGTCGCAGTCCGGCGTTCCGAGTTCCCCGATCAAATCGATGCAGACGCCCAGCAGACGCGGCCAGACGATTCCGGCGACGGCGGTTCCGGCGCGCGACGGGAACAGCAGCAGCAGGGCGCGGCGGCGCGAACGCAGCAGACCGAGCAGGCGGAGGAACGTCGCCTTGACGTCCTTCGCCTTCTGCGGCGCGTTGTGCATGTCTCCATGATGCGGCGGCATACCGTCAGGTCTCCTGCGAGTCTTCGATTTCGCGGTACTCCGCGCACGTCGCCATCAACTCGTCGTGCGAGCCGAGCCCGGCCACCCGCCCGTGATCGAGAACGAGAATGCGGTCGGCGTCGCGCACCGACGTGACGCGCTGCGTCACCGTTATCACCGTCACATCGCGCGAAGTCTCGCCAAGCGCCGTCCTCAGCGCGCGCTCCGTGGCGGGGTCCACGGCGCTGGTGGCGTCGTCCAGCAGCAGAATCT
>JAZUJQ010000023.1:0-2885 GCA_045642845.1 Kiritimatiellia bacterium | reverse complement strand
CCGCCCGCCATGCCCGCGCCGACGGGAATGCGCTTCACGATGCGGATGCCGGCGCCGAGCGTCGGATCCCCGACGGCGCGGCGCAAAGCGTCGGCGGCGCGGAAGGCCAGATTCTTCGAGGGATCGAGCGTGGCGACGTCCGCCGCATCGGCGACTTCGAAAACCGTTTCGACCGAAAGCACGCCGTCGGCGCGCGGTTCGACCACGACCGTCTCGGAGAGAGAGACCGGCAGAACGACGCTGCGCAGCTCGTGGTAACCGTCGGAACGTTTTCCGAGCAGTTCGAGCGTGAGATTCACCTTTCCCGGCGATTCGACCGAATTCATGTGGCGGAACGCGCTTTCACGCGACGGATTATTTCGGCGGCGACTTCGTCCTTCGGCAGAAGCGGCAGATGTTCGGGTGCGGCGCCGGGCGCAAGGAACGTGACGATGTTCGTGTCGACCTCGAACCCGGCGCCGGGCTTCGTCACGTCGTTGGCGACGATGAGGTCGAGCCCCTTGCGCGCGAGTTTGCCGGCCGCGGATTCGAGAACGTCGTCCGTCTCCGCCGCGAACCCGACGAAAAAACGGTTCCCCTTCTCTTCCCGGATCGCGGCGAGGATGTCCGGATTCGGCACAAGTTCAAGCGACGCGGCCAGATCTTTTTTGTGGAGTTTGGAGGCGCTGCGTTCGCGCGGACGGAAATCCGCGACCGCGGCGCACATCACGAGCGCATCGCACCACGGCAGATCGGCGCGCACCGCATCGAGCATGTCGAGCGCCGACACGACCGGAACGAACGAGTCGAGCCCTTCCGGACGTTCGAGCGTCACCGGACCGGAAATCAGGCGCACACGGCAGCCGGCCGCGACGGCCGACCGCGCCACGGCGTAGCCCATGCGGCCGGTGGAACGGTTCGAGAGAAACCGCACCGGATCGATGAACTCGCGCGTTGGCCCGGCTGTGACAAGAACGTTCATCAGGAATAAAGATGCGCGTCGTCGGGGAACTCGCGCGCCTTGACTTCCTGCACGTATCTGGAAACCGCGGCGACGCCCGCCCCGAAGAAATCAGCGTATTTCTTGGCGAACTTCGGACCCGGTCCTTCGAGCATGCCCAGCATGTCCGCGAGCACGAGGAACTGGCCGTCGCACTTGGGGCTGGAGCCGACCGATATCGTGGGGATCGGCGTGCGCGCGGTCAGCTCTTCCGCGACGGACGGCATCACGCATTCGAGCACGACGGAGAACGCACCGGCTTCGGTCACCGCGTCGAGATCCGCGCGAAGGCGTTCTACGTCCTCGTCCCTGCGGCCGCGCACGGCGTAGCCGGTCGCCTTCACGGACTGCGGGAGCAGGCCGATGTGCGCCATGACCGGGATGCCTTCGTCGACGAGACGGCGGATGATTTTCGCCTGCGTCGCGCCGCCCTCGAGTTTCACCGCGTCGCACCCCGCCTCCTGCAGGAAGCGGCCGGCGTTCACGAGCGCGGTCTGCTCGTCGCGGTACGAAAGGAACGGCAGATCGCCGACCACGATCGCGCTTTTCACCGCGCGGCAGACGGCCGAGGCGTGGTGCACCATGACATCCATCGTGGCCGGGATCGTCGTCGGGTGGCCGAGCGCCGTCGTGGCGAGGGAATCGCCGACGAGCACGAGCGGAACGCCGGCGCGGTCGACGATCGAGCCGGTTATGAAATCGTACGCCGTGGCGCAACCGAGCGGTTCGACGCCTTTGGCTTCGCGGAATTTGCGGACTGTCCATTTCATGGCATTAATCCTTTACGATGCATCGATGTGAATGTGTTTGCGCTGCCAGGTCGGGATGTCGACGTTGACGCCGTCGATCATGTTCGCCTCGAGATTCTCGAAGCGGTTCGCCGGAGTGGAGGCGTCGCGCTTTTTGCCGGACTCGGCCGCCGGCTGCTCCGTCGCCCAGTCGCGGAAAAGGAACGCGAGCACGTGAACCGAGCCCGCCGACTTTTCATCCACGACCGTCGATATGTTCAGAACGCAGTCCTTCGGCAGCGCCGCGGAGAACGCACCGGCCGCGCCGCCAACTTCGTTCAAGCGCAGATCCGGGCCGCCGACGACGCCGACCAGCGCGCCCTTGACCGCGTTCACGCGCACCCCGGACGACGTGTCCTGAAGCGCCGCGTCGACGCCCTGCCAGATCGCGGGCAGGCGGTCCGTTCCGGACGCCGACATGCGCACGAAGCGCGCGACGCCGCGTCCGAGCGTGATGAACGAAGAGAGCTTGGCGTTGTCGAGGTTGATGTATCCCGGATTCGCGCCGAGCTTCCAGAAAAACGAGATGCCGGCGGCGAGGTATTCCGTCGCGCGCTCGAACGCCTCGGCGAGGGTCGTTTCCTTGTCCGCGGCGGCAAGTTCGTCGTTCGAGCAGAACACACGCACGTCGCCGAGCCCGGAAAGCGCGGACATGGCGGACTTGGCCGCGTCGAGGACGATTTCGCCCTCCATCGCGAACGGTCTGATGCTGAACACGAGCGTGGGCACGTTGTTCGCGGCCGCGAGGCGCAGCATGAACGGCAGCACGCCCGCGCCCGTGCCGCCGCCGAGGCCGGCCACGAAAACCGCGACCGACACGCCGGAAAGCAGACTTTTCAATTCGTTTTCCGCGTTGCGCGCCGCGGTTTCGGCGAGCGCGGCCGAACCGCCGGAGCCGTTGCCGCCGAGCGTTTCCGCGCCGATGCGCACCTGACTGCACGCACCGAGACGCGCGACCGCGTTGAAGTCGGTGTCGATCGCGACCGCAGGCATGGAACCGCCAGTGGAAGCCGCGACGGCGTTGACTATTTTTCCGCCGGCTCCGCCGATTCCGAAAGCCCTGAAGAACATGTCGCTCATGGCTCTTTCTCCATCATGAAGTTGCGTATGAACGTCCA
>JAZUJQ010000022.1:0-8782 GCA_045642845.1 Kiritimatiellia bacterium | reverse complement strand
GTTTCTGCCGATCCGCGGCGCCCGCGCGCACAACCTCAAAAACGTCGACGTCGACGTTCCGCTCGGATGCCTGACCGTCGTCACCGGAGTGGCCGGGAGCGGCAAGTCGTCGCTTGTCCGCGACGTGTTCGCGAAAACGTACGCGGACCGCGTCGTGCTCGTCGACCAGTCTCCGATCACGGCGACGAACCGTTCGGCGCCGGCGACGTTCCTCGGGATCTTCGACGAAATCCGGAACATCATGGCCGAAGCGAACGGCGTGAAGAGTTCGCTCTTTTCGTTCAATTCCGACGGCGCCTGTCCGCATTGCGGCGGCCGCGGATGCGTCACGACCGAGCTCGTGTTCATGGATCCGGTGACGGTGAAATGCGAAGTCTGCGACGGCCGGCGTTATTCGAAAGAGGCGCTTTCGCACACGTACCGCGGCAGGAACATCGTCGATATCCTCGCGATGAGCGGCGCGGAGGCGCTGGAGTTTTTCCGCGGACACCGGGCGATCGAAAAGGCGCTTTCCGCATTGTGCGATGTCGGGTTGCCGTACATTTCCCTCGGACAGGCGTGTTCCACGCTTTCCGGCGGCGAACGCCAGCGGCTCAAGCTTGCGAAGTGTCTGCATCGCAAAGGCGACGTCTACGTGCTCGACGAACCGACGACGGGGCTGCATGCATCGGATGTCGAAAAACTGACCGGTCTTTTCGAGCGCCTTGTCGACGGCGGAAATTCCGTGGTCGTCATCGAGCACAATCCCGATGTCGTCAAGCGCGCCGATTACATCATCGACATGGGCCCCGACGGAGGCCGCTTCGGCGGCGAGGTCGTGTTCGCCGGAACGCCGGCGGACATGGTAGCCCGCTCCGGCACGATCACGGCACGGTGCCTGCGGTGTTCGGTGGAGGGGCGCGCGCTCACGCGGGACGAACGCGCCGAACTCGTTCATGCGCCGGAAACCGGCGGAGACGTTCCTTTGATCAAAGAAGAACCTGCGGAAGGAGATGGCATGAAACTCAAGGAAATCGGATACGCCGAATGCGGCGGAGGAGAATTCAAGATCGCCGTGAACGAAGAATTCAGGAAGGGGCTTTCGGGACTCGACGGGTTTTCCCACGTGCAGGTTGTCTGGTGGTTCAACGGCTGCGACAACGAAGAGGACCGCGGAGTCCTCACCGTCGAAAAACCGTACGTCAAGGGTCCTGATGCGCTCGGGACGTTCGCCACGCGATCCCCGGAGCGTCCGAATCCGATCGGGATTTCCGTTTGCGCGGTCAGGAAAATCGATGCCGGAAACGGCGTGATCCACCTCGATTATTTCGACGCCTTCACCGGCACCCCGATTCTCGACATCAAGCCGTACACGCCGAGCGTCGACAGGGTGGAAAAGCCGTCCGTCCCCGTCTGGTGCTCACATTGGCCGAAGAACTACGAGGAAAGCGGCGATTTCGCATGGGAGAAGGAATTCACCTTCAGTTGACATTCCGCGTCTGCAATTGGTAGTTTTCCGCCAAATGCCATACAGACCGTTTTCAAACGAAGACACCCGCTCAAGCGTTCTGCGCGCCGCGCAGGATGCATCCGATCAGCGCGCGTGGGGGCGATTCTTCGACACCTACGCCGGATTCGTTTTCGGGATCGCGCGTCATCGCGGACTTTCCGAAGACGATTCCCACGAAATCGTGCAGATCGTCATGTCGGAACTCGTCCGGTCCGACGCATTGAAGACCTTCGACCATGCGAAGGGTTCTTTCAGACATTGGCTTTCACAGCGTGCGGTCTGGCGGATCGCCACGTTTCAAGGGAGGCTGAATTCGCCGAATGCGGAGCAGACCGTCGATCCGGATGAATTGACCGGTCTGCCCGCCGCGGACGGTCAATTCGAATTTGAATCCGAATGGCGGTCCGCCGTGACCGATCTCGCGCTGGACAAGCTGCGCGCCGAAGTCAATCCCGCGCATTTCGAAATCTATTTCGCCAGCGTTTTCGAGGGAACCGATTCCGCCGAAATCTGCCGCCGGTACAAAATATCGCCAGACAATCTATATCAGATCCGCCGCCGTCTCAATCAACGTTTCCGGATCCTGTTTGAAAACGCCGAGAGCGAGTTCGACGATCCGGATCTCCGTTAGATTCCGTTCCGTTTATGGAAATTCTCGGCGGCTATACGCGGATCCGCGAAATAGGGAAAGGTGCTTACGGCACGGTTTTCCTGGCCTCGAAAAACGGGAAGTTATTCGCCGTCAAGGAAATCGTTTGCCCGGATTCCGGCGACGATTCCGCCTGCCGCCGCGAGCTGCGGGGCGTCGAAGCCATGCTGCGCATACCTCCGATGGATGGGTTCATCCGCATTCACGACCTCGAGGTCGCTCCGGACGGCGGCTCTTTCGCCTACGCCATGGATCTGGCCGACGATGAAATCAACGCGACCGCGGCGCCCGACGCCAGATTCTACCGTCCGCGCTCCCTGGCCGGCGTCGTTTCCGCCGAAATAGCCCTGCCTTTGCGCGAATGCCTTGACATCGCCATCCGCATGGCTTCCGTTCTGCAGCGCCTTCACGACTTTCATATCATTCACCGCGACATCAAACCCGGAAACATTCTGTTCATCCGCGGCAAGGCCGTTTTGGCCGACGTCGGACTTGTCGTTGACGATCGCGAGGCGGCGTCAATCGTCGGCACGCCCGGCTACGTTCCACCGGAGAGGCAGGGTTCTCCGGCCGGCGATCTTTACGGATTGGGCAAAACCCTCTACCGCATCAGCACCGGCCGTCCGCCGGAAGAGACCGGGCTGCCGCCGTGCGCGGAGGCCGACACGGATTCGCCGTATTTCTGGCAATGGCTGTCCATTCTGTCGCGCGCCACGGCCGAGGAACCGATCCGGCGTTACCGAAACGCCAAGGCCTTTCTTCGCGACCTTCAACGGCTCCGCGCCAGGATGCGTTTCAGACGCAACTTTCTTTTGCGCGCGTTTGCCGCATGCGCCGTCGTTGCCGCGGTTGCCGCGCCGATTTGCGCTTACAGAGCGTTTTCTCCGTCCGCCGCGCCCGTTGAGCCGATGCCCGCGCCCGTTGAGCCGATGCCGGAGTTTGCGGAACCGGTGCCGGCGGCCGTCGATCCGGTGTCCGCGCCTGTTGCGGAGCCTGCACCGCCTGTTGCGGAGCCGGTGATTGCCGAGTCAACGCCCGCGTCCGTGGAACAGGCACCTGCGTCTGATGAGCCGGAGATTGTGGCGCCGGTTGCCGTGCCGATGGCACCGGAGGCGCGTCACGAGCGTCTTTACTGCGTCATCGATCTTGCGGGCGGTCCGACTGCGGACGATTATCCGGTGTCGTACCTTGACTCCGAACCGGACGGAGGGTGGCCGGACGAATACAAAACCACGAAACTCGTCCTCCGCAGAATCAATCCCGGAAGATTTTTTATGGGGAACTGGTCGCCGGTCGTCGTTTCAAACGGTTTTTACATCGGGGTTTTCGAAGTCACGCAACGGCAGTACGAACTCGTCGCCGGCGCCGATCCGTCGTTTCGCAAGGGTGCGACGCGGCCCGTTGAAAACTTGAATCGCACCATGCTCCGCGGCGATGCCTTGCGCTATCCGTGGAAGGACGCATCGCGTTCCCGCGCCGCTCCGGGTACCTTCATCGGGCACCTCCGCGAACGCACGGGGATGCCGTTCGACCTTCCTCTCGAGATCCAATGGGAATACGCCTGCCGCGCCGGCACGCGCAGCGCGTTCAACAACGGAGTCGACGATCCGGCCGCCATGTTCGTCGTCGGCCGTTTCTTTTACAACCAAGGCGACGGTTGCGGCGGCTATGCCGAGGCCCATACCTCGGTCGGATCGTACATTCCGAACGCCTGGGGTCTTTACGATATGCACGGAAACGCCTGGGAGTGGTGCCTGGATTGCGGCCCGACGGGACGCGACGGCGTGGTGCGGGGCGGCAACTGGCACGCCGTGGCGGAACTTTGCACTTCATCGGAGCGGCGCATCGTTTCCGTATTGGACTCCGGTCATGAGAACTGCAGCTACGGGCTGCGTCTGTGCCTGCCTCTTCCGTGATTTCAGCAGGCCGGGCTTTCTGAATTCGTTATTCGCGCATGCCCGTTTGAAATTCCGCGCTTTGTGATTTGCCGCGCGTTGGGGACAGACCCCGCACTTGCCGCCGTTTTCCGCGTTTTGATGCAGTTCCTGATTTTTCAGGATTCAGCCGGAAATGACACGGGTGGTTTCATCAAACGATGCCATGTGTTTCACGGAAGACGGAATCGCTATCTCCTTCAGATGCGGACACCCCTGGAACGCCCGATCGTCGATGAATTCCAAGCCTTCGTGCAAAACGACCCGCGACAGATTCGCACAACCGTAAAACGCCGAATGCCCGATTTTCTTTACGGATGAAGGAATCGTGATTTCGGTCAGAGACCCGCATTCGCAAAACGCCCCGACCGCGATCTCTTCCAGCCCGTCAGACAAGACCACGCGCGACAGATTCACGCAACATTCAAACGCCCCGTCTTCGATTGTTTTCACGGATGAAGGAATCGCGATTCCGGTCAGAGACCCGCATCCGAAAAACGCCCTGTTCTCGATCCGCTTGACTGAAAACGGAATGAAAACATCCCATGCCTTGCCGAAATCCGCGGTTCCGAACGCCCTACGTCCAATGACCTCGACTCCGTCGGGGACGGAGAGATGACCTTCGGCGGCCAAACGCATCACGAGCGTCCGCCCGTCATCCGTCGTCACCCATCCGTCCGAAAGCGCGAACGCCGATGCGGACGAAAGTTCAATCGTCCGCAAAGACCGACATCCCGAAAACGGTCCGCCCACAATTTCCTTTACGGACGACGGTATGGCGATCTCGGTCAAAGACCGGCAATCGCGAAACGCCATTTCTCCGATTTTCTCAAGACCGTCAGGTAAAACGACGCTGGACAGACCCGTGCAGCCATCGAACGCACATGCGCCGATGAAAGTCACGCTCGCCGGAATCTGCACCGATGTCAAGGCGGTGCAACCTTCGAACGCACAGGCGCCGATGAAAGTCACGCTCGCCGGAATCTGCACCGATGTCAAGGCGGTGCAACCTTTGAACATACCGTTGCCGATTTCCGTCACGCCCGCCTGAATCGTAACCGATGTCAAGGCGGTGCAATCTTCAAACACACCGCCGCCGATTTCCGTCACGCTCGCCGGAATCGTAACCGATGTCAGACCAGTGCAACCGAAGAATGCCAAATCGCCGATTTTCGTCACGCCATCCGGAATCGTAACCGATGTCAGACCCGTGCAACCACGGAACGCACGGTCGCCGATTTCCGTCACGGACGGCGGGATGGCGATTTTCTCGAGAGACCAACATTCGCTGAAAGCCCAGTCGCCCAGTTTTTCAATCCCGTCCGACATTTCGACCCGTGACAGCAATCGGCATTCGCAGAACGCGGCCTCGCCTATTTCCTTCACCGACGCCGGGATGCGGATCCAGACAAGAGACGACCCGGCGAACGCCGCCGTGCCGACACCGGTCGAGCCGTCGTTTATTTCAACGCCTTCAATGCCGACGCGCTGGCAGCAGACCCCGTTCGGAACAGGCGAACCCGCTTCGCCAAACTTGTCTACTTTACCATTCGGTCTGAATTCAATGCGGCACTTTGCCGGAACGGCTTGCCATACGGCATTGATGAATTCCATCGGACGATCCAAGACGGAAACCGAAAGTTTCGTCAGGCCGTCGCAATCGGAGAACGCATCCGTTCCGATATCCTTGACGGACGACGGTATGATTACTTCGGTGAGCGACTCGCACCCGGCGAACGCTTCATCCCATATCGTTTCCAGACCGTCGTGAAAAACAACGCGTGACAGGTTTGCGCATCCTGCGAACGCATTTCCCCAAACAGCCTTTACGGACGACGGAATGACGACTTCAGAAAGACCGCAGTATGAAAAAGCCTCCGGCTCGATGCATTTCAAGCCGTCGGGCAAAACGACACCGGACAGATCCCCGCATTCCAAAAATGCGCTCTCCCCGATGGTCTTCACGGATGACGGAATGACGATTTCGGAAAGATTCCAGCAGGATCCGAACGCGTGGGCCCCGATTTCCTCCAACCCGTCCGACAAAACCACCCGTGACAGTTTTTCACATCCTTCGAACGCGCCTTCCCCGATGGTCTTCACCGATGACGGAATCGTGATTTCTGTCAGAGACGTGCACTCCTGAAACGCACCGTCGCAAATTTCTTCCAACCCGTCCGACAAAACGACACGGGACAGATTTTCGCACCCTCCGAACGCGCCTTCCCCGATGGTCTTCACGGACGGAGGAATGCGAACCCATTGGATCCTTTCCCCGTAGAGTGCCTCTTCACCAAGAGACGTCACGCCGTCCGCGATTTCAACGCCAACGACGTCCGTGAGGTCAACGCACCCCACGCCGGTGAATTCCGAACCGGCGCCGCCGGGCACGCTGATTTTTCCGGGAAAAGCGTCGGCGGCGGACGTCGGTGCGTTGCTTTCGCCGATTTTCGATTCCGATGAAACGGAAGATGCATTTTTCTTTGTCATGACGATCAAACAAATGGTTTCACCCGCATTTCACGGCCAGCCAGGGAGACAACTTCCGATTAACGCGCCGCCTATTCCAATTTCACGCCGTCGGGAAATGACAATGACCTGGACATCGTTTTGGGCGCCGGAAGGATTGTCGTTCTTCATGGTTTAATTTCTTTGAAAAGTTTTGTTTGGCGGCGTGGACAACACCCCCTGTTACATATTGGTCTCTCGGCGGCGAATTCTTACGCGAAAACGAAAATTTCCGTAAAATTGCTTCCGTTCCAAAAACTCCCGGCCGACCGATGCGTCGAATAAAGCGACCGTCATACAAGCGACGGTTTCCGTCCCGGCTCTGAAAATTTCACAGAAATTCATTCCGCCCGAGTCCGAGCACGCAAAACGCGCGGCTCTGCTAGAATCCTGTGCATGGCGGCGAATCGTATCATCAGGGATTTCACGACGGGTCCGGTATGGGGCCCGCTCGTGCGCTTTTCGGTGCCGTTCATGCTGTCGAACGCGCTGCAGGTGCTGTATTCGACGGTGGATATGTTCATCGTGGGTCGGGTGGTCGGCAAGGACGGCCTCGCCGCCGTCACCAACGCCAGCCGGATCTGCACGTTTCTCACGATGGTCTGCCTCGGGCTCGCGACGAGCGGCCAGGTCTACGTCGCACAGCTGCTCGGTCAGGGCCGGAAGAAGGATCTCAACGATTCGATCGGCACGCTGTTTTCGTTCCTTGCGCTGATCGGCGTCGGCATGTCGGCGCTCGGCGTCGTCTTCGCGCGCCCGATACTCTCGTTGCTGCAGGTGCCTCGCGAAGCGCATGACGGCGCGCTCTCCTACCTTATCGTATGCAGCGTCGGACTCGTCTTCACATACGGCTACAACATGGTTTCGGCCGTCCTCCGCGGCATGGGGGACTCGCGCCACCCGTTCGTGTTCATCGCGATCGCCAGCGTTGCGAACATTCTTCTGGACGTTCTGTTCATAGCGGGGTTCGGCTGGGGGTGTTTCGGCGCGGCGCTGGCGACGATCCTCGGACAGGCGATCAGTTTCGCGTATGCCTCGGCGTATCTTTACCGGCACCGCGACGAATTCGCGTTCGACTTCCGCCGGGAAAGCTTCCGCATCCGCGGAAACGTGCTCGCGGCGATGCTGCGGCTCGGCCTTCCGTTCGTCGTCCGGTTTGCCGCGGTCAACGTCAGCATGCTCTACGTCATCCGGCTCGTGAACGGCGTCGGCATCGCCGCTTCGACCGTCTTCGGCGTCGGCGTGCAGCTCGACGATCTCGTGACCAAGGTGACGCAGGGCATCATGATGGCGGTGACGGGCATGGTCGGGCAGAACTTCGGGGCCGGCAAGCCGGACCGCATCCGGAAAACCGTCGCCTACAGCTGGCTTTTCGCGCTGGGTTTCTACTGCGTGTTCACGGCGTTTCTTCTGGGAATGCCGAAAGGCCTGTTCGGCATCTTCACGGACGATCCGGAGGTGCTCGCGCTCGCGCCGCTTTTCGCGTGGACGATAGTCTGGCAGTTTCCCGGGCTCATCCTCATGCGCGGCACGAACGGCTTTCTCAACGGCATCGGAGCCGCCAGGCTGGCGCTCGTCTTCGCGTTCCTCGACGGCGTGGTTCTGCGCATCGGATGCAGCTGGTTTTTCGGCACGGTCCTCGGCTGGGGCCTACGCGGCTTCATATTCGGCTACGGCATCGCCTGCTACGGCATGACCCTCCCGGCCCTCGTTTATTTCCTTTTCTTCCCGTGGCACCGTCGCCACGCCGCCACGGCGTGATTCGGAAACACGGCCAACGGTCGGAGTCCGCCGAACCGCGGGCTTGCGCAACGCGCGGTCGTCCGTCAGCGCAACGTGAAAACTTTTTCGCATGTGAGGCTCCGGCCGGGGAAATACTCCGCCGCGACGCCTTCGTCCGAAACTTTGAGCAGAATGTAGCCCGCCGACCGCGTTGAAAAATAGCGCGTGATGAACGGCTTGTACGGGCGCATTATCTCCGGACATCCGCCTTCCGCGTATTTCTTCATTCCGTAATCTTCCGGACGTTCGCCAAGCACAGGTTCGACCGCATCGCGGGATTCATCCGTGCGCACGCTGCTGATCACGAGCTGCGTGATGCGTCCGTCGCCTTTGGCGTAGTCGATCAGTTCCGTGCGATGCACGTGGCCGGAAATCGCGATTACCTCGTTCGCTGCGAACGTTTCCAGCATTCCGAAACGG
>JAZUJQ010000021.1:0-1631 GCA_045642845.1 Kiritimatiellia bacterium | reverse complement strand
CCGCGCACGCACGTCAAGCGCAACGCCGACGGCTCGGACGAACTCGACGGCGTTCCGATGGTCGATCAGGGTGACAAAGGATACTGCGCGGCGGCGACCGTCGCCCGCGTGCTCGGTTATTACGGACTCGATTTCCTCGATCAGCATCAGGTCGCTTCGTGGGTGGCCTCCGATCCGAACGCCGGCACGTCGAACGACGCCATGATGGAAGGCCTGCGCAAGGTGCTGCACGACCGCTACAAACTCGTGTATTCCGAACTGGCATGCGGCAAACTCGATTTCCGCAGACTCGTCGAGGATTACAACAAAGCCGCCAAGTCGATGAAAAAGGACCAGATCGACGTGCGCGCGCTGGCGGCCGGAGGACGCATCGACGCGACCGTCCTGTGGAACATGATGGACACGGACGTTCTCCGCAAAATCCGTTGCGGCAATCCGACGCGCAACTCGGTGTGGATGGGCGAGGTGCGCAAGAACATCGACCGGGGGATTCCGCTCGTGTGGTCGTGCCTGCTCGGCCGCGTGCCGGAAACGCCCGCGCTTCCGCAGGCGGGAGGCGGACACATGCGCATGATAATCGGTTACACGGCCGACGGCAAAATAATATACACCGATTCGTGGGGCGACGGCCATGAACGCAAGACAATGGCCTCGGAGGACGCCATCCTCATCACGACCGGGCTGCGCACGATCTCCCCGACGCTCAACTGACTCCCACCGGAATCACTTGCCGACGCAGAACCGGCCGAACACCGCGTTCAGCAGGTCTTCCGAATACGTGCGTCCCGTGATGCGTCCGAGCGCTTCGGCCGCACCGCGCAGATGCGAAGCGATCACGACCGCTTCGCTTTCCGCACCCGCGGAATAAAGCGCCGCGGCCTCTTCAAGTTCCGAGATCGCCCCGTCGATGGACGCCGCATGCCGTTCCGACACCGGAACCGAATCATCGCTTCCGCACCCGCCCGCGCCGAGCGCGGCGAGAATGCCGGCGCGAAGCGCGTCAAGCCCCTCGCCCGTCGCCGCGCTCACGCGGAACGTTCCGTCAGGCGCCGAAAAATCCGGATGCAGATCAAGCTTGGTGAAAACGAGCAGACCACCGTCCGAAGGCGCCGCGTCTTCGCCGCATTCGCGCAGCTCCAGGCGCAGATCCGCGCGCCCGGCGAGGGCACGCGCGCGGTTGATCCCCTCGCCTTCGATTTCGTCGCCGGTTTCACGCAGGCCCGCGGTAGCCACGAGACGCAGCGGGATGCCGTCGAGCAGGAGCGTTTCTTCGAGCGAGTCACGTGTCGTTCCGGGCGCGGCGTTCACGATCGCGCGGTCGCTTCCGAGCAACGCGTTGAACAACGTCGACTTCCCGGCGTTGACCGGTCCGGACAGCACAACGAGCGCGCCTTCGCGCAGGAGGCGGCCTTCGCGCGACGTGCTCCGAAGACCCGAAAGCGCCGAAAGAAGCACGCCGACGCGGGACTCCACGTCCGGCGCGCGCACGGCTCCGGAAATGTCTTCGTCGCTGAAATCGAGCGTCGCTTCGACATCCGCGCACAACGCCACGATGTCGTCGTAAAGCGCGTTCACCCTGCGCCCGAGCGCGCCGCCGAGCTGCTCCGCGGCCGCGCGCGCCGCGCGCCAGC
>JAZUJQ010000020.1:0-6392 GCA_045642845.1 Kiritimatiellia bacterium | reverse complement strand
TCAGAACGCATCCGGCGAGTTCCGGTTTTCGCAACTGAATACGCCCGGCTCCTATGTCGTGCGCATGGTGGCCCACAACGCCATCGATGACGCGGAGGCGAGCTTCTGCTATCGGTGCGAAGCGCCGGTGCAGGACCAGCTTACATCCGCTCCGCCGCTGCAGTCCCCCCATCAGCCGCCGGTCATTCTGTCGTTCGAACCCGACGCCTACGAGGCCTCGATCCGGGAAACTCCGTACATCCGTTGGAATCTTTCCGCTCCGGTGGATGCGCTGAAGCTGGTCATCGACGACATTCCGGTTTTCATCGGCGACGGGAAGGAAGGATCCGGAAGGTGGCTGGACGTGAGCGGACTGAACATCGACGAGATGACCGGCTCGCACGAGGTGTCGCTTTCGGTCAGCAACGGTCTCGGCACCGCGACGAGCAGCTTCACCTGCACGTGCCATTGGGAGGAGCCTCCTCCGCCGCCCAAGGGCAGCGAGGAGAATCCCTGGCAGATCGGGGACGACGTGCAGGCCTACACGAACGGCACGGGAAGACTGGTACTCACCGGCACGGGCGCGACGTACGACTTCCCCTCGGCGGCGGCCCTGCCGTGGGCGTGCGTGGTAGGCTCGATCGAATCGGTGGACATCCCCGACGGCATCACGTACATCGGGACGAACCTCTGGGCCGGACTCGTGGATGACGACGTCATCAACGGAATGCCTGTCGCCACGCACAAGATGATCGAAGCGGGATTCCACGGCGAAACGCCGTCCGGAGAAATCTCCGGCGGCGAGTTCGAACGGATCGAGATCGTGGACGGTTTCGCGAAGCTCGCAGTCGGCGTTTACACGAACACCGACGTCACGGCGACGATCGACGACTGGGGCAAGGCCGAAGTCGAGGATGTCACGATCGACGAAACCGGCGCGGCGGTTCTGACCGTACCCGCCCCGTCCGACAAGGGTTTCATGATTCTCAAGTCGAAACACGCGAAGTGATCGGAAGGCGAAAACGAGAATGAAAAAGTTCGCAAAATACACGAGAAGCGCGGCATTGACATTCGTGATGACGGCGGTAACGACCGTCGGCATCATACCCGTGTCGGCAGGCGACAACGCAGCAGGCAAGACCGTGACTTACATCGATGAAAACGGAGAGACCCGGACCGCCGAGAACTGCATCGTCATGGCCGACACCGAAGCGGTCGGTGATTTTTCGTTTGAAGCGGGCGGATGGTATGTGGTCAATGGTTCATTCACGGTCAACGGCCGCATCGAGAACCTTGCGCCAGCGGACGATCCCGCGCATCTGATTCTCGGGTTCGGCGGGATTTTGCGGGCCCTTCATGGAATTCACAATCCGGCCGGAAAAGGTCTCGTCGTTTACACCCACGACGCGATGGCGGTCGGAATGCTTGAAGCGACATGCGCGGTCGGAAGCGACGGGGTCTCCGGAAACGGCGACGCCGGAATCGGCGGAAACAGCGGAGAATCCGGAGGGAACCTGACCGTCAACAGCGGCACGGTGACTGCAATCGGAGGAATCGAAGGCGGAACCGGCATCGGAGGCGGATCCGACTGCACGGACCACGGGACTACGGTCGTCGGCGACAGACTTGATATTTTCGCGGGAAATTCGGAAGAAGACTGCCGGCACATGTCCCTCGAGGTCTACCTTTTGATGCGGGAATGCCGGCGCGGCTTTTCCTACGTGAAGATCACCGGGATGCCATCCTATACCGTCAGACACCTGAAGCGGAAATCGGACGGAACCGGATATGAGGAAGCGGAAACCGAAACCCTGCGCGGGCATACCGACGACCTGACGACGGCGGCGTTCAAAGTGTACAACGGCTTTGCTCCGTTGCCATTCGAGCAGCAGACGATCAAGAGGAACGGCACGACCGTCGTTGAAATCCGTTACGACAGGATTCCCGGACACGAACACACGTTCTCTGAAGAATGGAGTCACAACGAACTCGTTCATTGGCATGCCGCCACATGCGGTCACGACGACGCCGCGGCCGGCTTCGGAGCGCACACCTTCATCGAAGGTGAGAAAACCGAAACCGCGATCCAATACGTCTGCTCTGAATGCGGTTGCACGAAGACCGGTGAAACGGGTCCCGGCAGCAAGGACGATCCGTGGACGGTCGGCGACGGCGTGACGGCGTATATCAAGGATCATATTCTACATCTGCAAGGCGCGGGCGAAGTGGCGGAGTTCGCGGACGGCGCACCGTGGGCGGAGCGCGAAAAAACGCTGGAGGGAGCGTATCTGCCGCGTACGGTCGATGTTCCCGCATCGGTCGCGGAGACCATGCCGATTTCGATCGAGGACCGGTTCCCGTCCGGCGAAATCTCCGGCGGCGAATTCGAACGGATCGAGATCGTGGACGGCTTCGCGCGGCTCGCAGTCGGCGTTTACACGAACACCGACGTCACGGCGACGATCGACGACTGGGGCAAGACCGATATCGAGGACGTCACGATCGACGAAACTGGCGCGGCGGTTCTGACAGTCCCGGCAAACGGCGAAAAAGGATTCTTCATTCTCAAATCGAAACCGTGAAAATGATCTGACGCGCACAAGGACCGACACGCAATGACGAACACAACCCTTTGGAGAAATTCGCGCACCGCGCCCGCTCCGGACTTCAGCGCCGCAAGTCGGTTTGAGGCGGAGAACGTCGCATCGTCGAAGACGGAACACGGACATCGACCGCACGCCATCAAAACGATTCCGGCCGCCGTCGCCGTCGCGACGACGTGTTTAACGGCATTCGCGGGAGGCGACCTCACCGTCTCCGCGTTTCAGGAAGTCCAGCTCAGCGGATCCTGGTCTACGGTCACATTGCAGGGCTTGGCGCATGTCGACGGCGGGTCGTGTTCAATGTCCAAACTGAGGGTTTCAAACGACGCCTCGACCGGATGGTCCGACGGCGGAGCGCGCTTGTGGTTGAACGACGGCTCCCGAACGGACGTCACCACCGTGGAAGTCGCCTCCGGCGGCGGGGCCGCGTCCAGAATTTTATACGTATTCAACGATTCCGGAGAAAGCGCGCTGAACATACAGTCTCTCTATGTCTACTGGTCGGACATCTTCCGTCTGGCGGGAAACGTCTCGATGGCGTTTACCGGCGGAACGGTCATCGGAAAGTTCGATGTGCAGAAAGAAAACGCCCGGGTGACGCTGAACGGAGAACTTATGGTTTTCGGCGAGATCAACCTCGAAAACGGCGTTTTCATCGACCGGGGACTGATAACGGGCAACGGAGTCGTGAACGTCAAGTCCCAAGGGACGTTCTGCGGCGACGGCGCGGTTCAAAACCTGAAGATCGAAACCGGCGGAACTCTCCGGGCCGGAGACAACGGCGGCACGCTGACGGTGGCGGGCGACATTGCGATGAGCAAGAACGCCGTTTTGGATATTTTCATTTCAAGCACTACGAACAGTTGTCTGGACTTCGTCAGCGATTCCTCGTGCAACTATACGGCCGGAAGCAATGTCATTCTCCGCATCAGCGCATCGGGCGACCTGCCGTACAAGTCGGTGAAGATAATGGACTGGTCGCAGACGGACGCGGCCGATGATTCACTGTTCGATCCGGCCAACTACGTCATTCAGTTCGATTCCGAGGCGATCTACGATCCCGAACTGGAGGTCAAAGGCAGCGCGATGTACCTTACCTACGGGCATCCGCAGCCCGCACCGCCGGGCAGCAAGTACGATCCATGGGCCATCGGCGAGTCGGTTTGCGCCTACACGAACGGCGTCGGCGGACTGGTCATCGCCGGCGAGGGCGCAACGAGCAATTTCACCGGCTCCGTGAAACAGCCGTGGTCCGACGTCATCGGCACGGTCAAGTCCGTGGAACTCGCGGACGCGGTCGCCCCGCTCGGCGAGAATCTCCTGGCGGGACTCGGTGACGACGTCACGATCAACGGCGAGACGATCGCGCGCCGCAAAGAAATCGCGGCGGGCCTCCAAAGCGAGGATCCGGCCGGCGAAATCTCAGGCGGCGAATTCGAGCGGATCGAGATCGTGGACGGTTTCGCGAAGCTCGCCGTCGGCGTTTACACGAACTCCGACGTCACGGCGACGATCGGCGACTGGGGCAAGGCGGAGATCGAAGACGTCGCGATCGACGAAACCGGCGCGGCCGTGCTGACCGTCCCCTCCCCCGCCGACAAAGGTTTCATGATTCTCAAATCGAAAACTTCAAAATGACTTGAGATGGAAAAGAAATGAAAAAAAAGATTGCGATCATGGCCGCGGCGGTGTTCGCGGCGGCGTCTTTTGCCTCGGTTCCGACGCCGGAGGTGATGTTCACGTTCGACGATCCTTCCGTCGAAGGATTGCATACGAACGAGGGAACTGCGGGAAACGGCGTCGTCCTGAACGGCAGCTACTCGTCCAAAGGCGGAAATTGCGGCGCGACTTACGTGAAAAGCATGCTCGGGTACGGCGTCCACAGCTATTCGCCCTGGTGCGGAAACGTCGTCTACGGCAATGCATTCACGGTTGAACTGTGTTTCAAGGCGACGACGGCCGCCAACCGCGTTCTGCTCTGCATCGGCAACCTGAACGACGGCGACGCGGATGCGCTTATGGTGACGACGGAAAGCGCCTCCGGCATCAAGCTGGTCGTCGCCAGAAATCGTTCCGTCGTGCGCGAAGTGTCCGTCCCCGTGACAGGCGGCGTGTCAAACGGCCACATCTGCATTCTCCGCTATGCGAACGGGACGTTCACGGTCGGCATGGACGGCGCGGCGAACACCGCCAGCGTATCGTGCGGCAAGCCGGCGGGCAGGTTCCAGATTCTGGGCGGTTACGACAAGCAGAACGAGATGCCGGACTATCCACACGGCTGCGGCGCGGTCGACACCGGCAGTTATGTCGTGACGGCTCCGGACGCGTCCAATGTGGTCGACGACTTTCGCATCTGGACGACGCAGGCGCTTTCGGACGAAGCCGTCGCCGAATTCGCGGCGTCTCTTGACATTCCCTACATGGACTGGGATGTCAGCGGCGGAAAGCCGATTCCGGCGACTCTGAAAGCGGGCGACTACAGGACCGTGACGTCCGAAACGCGCGACTTGACCTCGGGTTGGTATGTCGTGAAAGACGATGTCGTGATCGCAAACGCGCACCTGTCGGCGACCGGACACGCCAGACTGCTCGTGTGCGACGGGGCGTCGCTTACGGTTTCCGGTGAAAAGTACCATGCCGGAATCGAAGTGCTTCCGGGCAACGCGATTTCGATTTACGGTCAGTCGAACGGCACCGGACGGATCACGGCGAACGGCGGTGAATACGGCGCGGGCATCGGCGGCGGCGACTGCCAGTCCGCAGGCGCGGTGACAATCCACCGCGGCATCGTGACGGCGACCGGCCACACGTTCGGCGCGGGCATCGGCGGCGGTTACGACGGCAACGGCGGAGCCGTGTACATCCACGACGGCAGGATCAAGGCGATCGCCGGAAGCTCGTCGGCGTTCGGCCACAGGGCGGCGACCATCGGGCGCGGCTGCTCTTTTCCGGAGACCAGAGATGACGGGACCGTGGAAATTCTGGGAGGCGTTTTCGGCATGCCGGTAGCCGACGCCTGGTGCGCGGCTGGGCGCGGCGTGTTTCCCAATCCCGACGGCGCCACCGCGGGCGTCTACCCCTACGCCGTGCTTCCGTCATACAAAGTGACGATCGGCGACCATCCCTTGCTGACTGCGGTCTGGACGAGCGGCGACGGTTCTGTGACGAACGCCGTCGTCGGCAACGGCTTCAAACTCGACGATGTCACGGACAACGTCAAAGTCATCTTCACGCCGCTCGCCAACTGCCGCATCGTCGAAGGCGGCGCGGTGGTGACGATCGGCCGGGTCGAGAACGATGTCGTCTTCGGGCAAGGCGGCGTTCCGGCTGCGCCGCGGGCCGAGCGGATGGATGTCGCCTATCTCGACTGGAACGGAGAAACGTTTGTTCCGGCCGAACTGAAGGGCGACGGCTACACCGTCGTCACGCCGGACACGCTGATGCTCGGGAACGGCTGGTATGTGGCGGGCGGGAACATCGTCATCACCGGCACCAACCTCACGGTGACCGGAAACGCCAAGCTCGTCCTGTGCGACGGAGCGTCGCTGCGGATTTCGAATCCGGGCTACAACTACGCCGCGGTCGAGGTGCCCGGGACGGGCACGCTCACGGTCTACGGCCAGACTAACGGCACCGGACGTCTTACGGCGAACGGCGGCGAATGGGGCGCTGGCATCGGCGGCGGCAGCAGACAAACCGCGGGCGCGATTACGTTCAACGGCGGCACGATCAGCGCGACCGGCGGCGCGAACGGCGCGGGTATCGGCGGCGGCGAAATGTCCGCCTGCGGCACTGTCACGATCAACGGCG
>JAZUJQ010000019.1:0-2465 GCA_045642845.1 Kiritimatiellia bacterium | reverse complement strand
GACGCGTACTATCTCCAGCTCATGGACTCCGTCCGCCGCTGGAAAGGCCTGCCCGCCCCGGCGACCGCCGCCGGCGGCGAAACCGTTCTCTACCGTGAACCGACCGGCGACTGCGCCCCGCGCAACCATCCCGGGTACGACGCCTGCGGCGTGTACGTGAACGAAACCGGGCGGAATGAATTCGAAGAACTCGCCGTCTCGTGCGACGGAACGGAAATCCGCTTCGCCGCCAAAACCGTCGGCCCGCTCGTCGACCTCGATTCCCCGAACGCCATGACCCTGTTGCTCGCCGTTTCCGGCGCGGCCGCGGATGCCATGGGCTACTCCCATCGGTTTTCCCCGTCCGCGCACGGATCGGCACGACTTGAGACCGCGGACCGCGCCTTGATGTACGGTATCCGGCTCGCCGCGCTCGGCATTTCCGAAAACGCGCCGTTCAGCTTGGCGTTCAAATGGTCGGACAATCGTCAGTCGGACGATCCGATGGATTTTTACGTCAACGGCGACGCCGCGCCGCGCGGCCGTCTCAACTACGTGTTCCGGTTTGAGCCGCGGTAGCGCCCGCCGAACCGGAAACGGGTTTCAATCCATCCGGCGGATTTGACGCCCCTGCATTCAAACCCGACGTTCGATGGCCGTGGATGAGCTTGAAAGCGCGGTTTCGTTTTTCAAGTGGCTCCGAACGTCAATTTCAGAATTTTGCGCTGTATCAAAGGAGATTCCACGCCGAGTCTTTTCCATGACTCCGCGAATTTTTCGCCGAATGCCGAACATGGGACGGCTCCGTCGTCCGAATTCCGCCGTTCAAAGGCGATTTCGGAGAGCATGTTCCGCCAGACGTCTTCATCGCGAAGCAACCGACGCGTGGCCCAATAGACGGCTTTCTCCGCGGTCCCGATGCGGACGGAGTACCGGTCCAGCGCCTCTTTCACCACTCCGTCCGGAAAATCGGCGGACGGCGCCGCCGCAAGTTCTTCGGACCAGGCCGTCTTGAATTCCGCGAATGTTTCCGTCGGGGAATATCCGTTCGGAAAACGGCGGTCCAGCACGGTCTGCATGCGTTCGTGCGTCACCTTTGAAAAGGCCGGTTTTTGCGGACGCGGGCGCTTGGTTCTCATGACGAGAAAATAGTAGGCCGAGCGCGGCACCCCGAATTCCTGGCAAAAATCGAATTCGCCGAATCCGGCTTTTTGAAAATCTTCCAAATATTCGTCTTCGCGCAGATGCGGACATTCGTCCAGCGTTTTTTCAATCCTTTGCCGTACCATTTCGGTCGAACAATCCTGTCCTTCCAATCCCGCTATTTTCCGCAGCGGAAGCCCGTCGAGTCGCCGCTTGAACGCGAACAACCGGCGTTCCTGGGATTTTCGCTGAGGTTCGGACAACTCCGGATTTTCAATGGATTTTTCGAATTTTTCGAGAAACTCCGGAAGCGTGGGAGCCGGCCGGTCGTCGCCTTCCATCCTTACTTTCGTTTCCAACGATCCGTTCGGCGCGAAAAGTTTGTCCCAGATTTCGTTCGCCGTCGTTTCCCCGCAGCTGTTGAGCCGCATCAAATCGGCCCATTCGGATATCTCCCGCGCCGCGTCGCCGACGGTTTTGCACCCCAGACCGTCCAACGCGCTGCGTGCGCGCGTGCTGAAAATGAGCTTTGACAATTCCCATTCGCGCCGAACGTCCGGTCGCAGCACAGCCGGACCCAGCAGGTTGTTCCTGCCTTCGAGCTGCGGCGCCAGACGCGCAGGGGCGCACCCAGACGCCTTCCGGTCGCGCGGCTCGCAGCAGAAGCACCAGTCCGCCGAAAACGCCGCCGGTTCTTTTTTTTCGTCCAGACGGATGACTTTTTCCGGAAAGCAGATGATTCTGAACAACTCCTCCGCCGTTTCGTCGGAACAGTCCGCCTGCTCCCGGAAATCCCACGGGCCCCATCCGGCGAAATCACCGATTTTTTCTTTGCCCAGATTTTGCAATGCACGCCATGCCTTCGCCGACAGCAAGTCCTTCAATTGATCCAAAGAGTCCTCCGGACACCGCAACGAGCGCGGGAGCAGCTTTCTTGGAATCAATACATTGTCACCGTCCGAGGCGACGTCTTGCGCATTGAAATTCATCGTTTTTGTTTTTTCAGTAAGAATCTTAAAAATTTTACAGAATTGCAAGTGTTTTTTATTCAATCAGGAAATAAATACTTGACAAAATAAATCATTTAAGATAGTGTACTCAACCATACAAAGGGAAAAATAATGAAAAATCAACGATTGAAAAATTCAATGATATAGTAACATGACATATTGCGGTGATACGGAATGCTGTAAAAGCTGCGGTCGATTCGCGGAATGCGGAGGTTGTGAAAAATGTGCCGGGCATCCCTTTGGCGGAAGCTGCATAGCTGAAAGAAACAAAGACTTTTTTAGACTGAGACATAGCTTGATTGAAGAAATCAACGCATTGGGTATCAGCGGATT
>JAZUJQ010000018.1:0-6475 GCA_045642845.1 Kiritimatiellia bacterium | reverse complement strand
CACAAGCTCCACGTCGCGCACGACGTCGGCGAGGTCGCCAGGCGTCGTCGCCCCCGCCGCGCGGACGTGCCCGCCGCCGCCCCATGCTTCTGCGCAGATGGCCGCCGCATCGAACGGTTCACGCACGCGGAGACTGATGTTGCACTCGCCATCTGCATTGACTTTCCTTACGAACGCCGCGACGAGGCAGCCGTCGACGGAGCGGACGATGTCCACGAAATTGTCGGATTCGACCGAAGTGCAGCCCTCCGCCGCGTAATCGTCCGGAGAAAGGAAAGAGATCGCGGCGCGGCCATCACCGAACACGACGAGGTTCTCGAGCAGCCGACGCTGCAGGCGGAGTCGGCGCAGTTCGTTGCGGCCGTAGACCCGGTCGGCGATCATGTCCGTGCGCACGCCCGCTTCAAGCAACGCCGTCGCGGCGCGCATTGTCGCGGGCGAGGTGGAATCGTACGAAAAGCGGCCGGTGTCGGTCACGATGCCGGTCCACAACGCCTCGGCTACGGCGGAATCGATCTTGAACCCGGCGGCCTGAATCACGCGCGTCACGACTTCGGAAACCGAACCGGCATCGGCCTCGACGAGCGTCGGACCGCCGAAACCGGCGCTGCCGACGTGATGGTCGATGCACAGCACCGGCATCATCTCCGTGAACTTCACCATGTCGGGATTGAGCCGTTTCGCGGAACCGCAGTCGACTACGATCATCGTGTCGCCGGGCCTCGCCGAAAAATCCTTTGCTGAAATCATCCCGTCCGTTCCGGCGATGAAACCGTACATCGACGCCAAAGGCTCGACGCCGACGACGACCGCGTCGCGGCCTGCGGCAGCGAGCGCGTGGCGCAGTCCGCACGCCGCCCCGACGGCGTCGCCGTCCGGGCGGATATGGGCCGTTATCACGATGCGGCCGCGCAATCCGGAGATCGCCGCGGCCATTTCACGTTCATCGCATGCAGGCATGGCGCTTCCGATCACTTGTCTTCGGAATCGCCGGCCGCCGGTGCATCGTCGGCGGCGGGAGCGTCTTCAACGACCGCGGCGGACTCTTCGACGACCTCTGATTCGACCGCCTCCGCGGCTTCGGAAACCGCATCCGTCTCTTCGGCGTCGGAGGTCTCGGGTTCGGCCCCGTCCTCGGGCGCCTCAAGCTCTTCGCAGTAGAACGAAGCGTCCTGAACGCGGCGCGCGGCGTCGATGTCGCTGTAATGGATGTACGGCAGACGACGGTCGTATTCGGCCTCGGACATCTCTTCGCGGATCATCGTGGCGTCGGGCTCCTGAGAGAGCGAATTTTCGTCGTTGAGCCCGGTGAGATAACCGGTCAGCGGATAACGCGGCGGAGCGACGGTCTTCCTGCCGTTTTCAAGAATCTCGCGCGCCCTGGACTGCGGAATCGGATCGGCGATGCGCGAACCCGACCACCCGGAATCGAAAATGCCGCGGGTGTCCAACGAGGCCTTGATCTTGCGGGCGTCGTCCTCCATCTGCTGCGCGGTGTCGACCACGCGCGGAGTGAGGAACACGATGATTTCGGTGCGCTTGTTGACGTCCTTCTCGTTGCGGAAGAACCAGCCGAGCAGCGGGATCGAGCCGAGGATCGGCACGCGGGATGTGACCTTCGTGATCGAATTGTCGGCGAGACCGCCGAGGACGACGGTTTCGCCGGACTGCACAGCGACGTCGGCGCCCATCTTGCGGGTGGAGAGCAGCGGGAACTCAGACACGCGGTCGTTCGTGGTGATGCGCGTGGTGCCCGGGCTGGACTGGACCTCCTGCTCCATCGTCAGCGTGATGTAGCCGTTCTTGTTGATGCGCGGCGTGACGGTCAGCTTGATGCCGATGTCCTCGTTCTTGATGTTGTCGGAGTAGTAGTCGCTGGACGTGTAGTGCGTGGAACCCTCGCTCCAGTAGATGCGGTCCGTGGACTCGAGCGTGGCCTCCTTGTTGTCCATCGTCGTGATGCGCGGCGAAGACATCAGGTGGGAGCGGGTGTCGGTCTTGATCGCCTTCAGGATGAGGTCCATGTTGAGATCGAACAGCGTGAACCAGCCCGTGACGCCGCCGGCGCTGAGCGAAGTGAGCGAATCGGTCGACGTGAGCGACGTGGTGACCTGCGGTCTGCCGCTGCCGCCGCCGCCCGCCGTGGCGAACGCCATGCGCGGCCCCTCTTCGGAAGTCGTCCTTCCGGAAAGCATCGCGCGCTGGACCCAGTCCATGCCGGTTTCCTGCGAATCCTCGAACGTGACCTGCACGATCACGGTTTCGATGACGACCTGCGAAAGCTGGATGTCCATCTGCGTGATGATCGACCGCAGGGAATCCATGTCGGCCGCCGGAGCCATCACGACGAGCGAGTTCGTGCGATCGTCCGCGAGAATCGAAATGTTCTCGCTGTTGAGCTGTCCGACGGAAGTCTTCGAATCGCCCTTGCCGGGCTTGCCGGACGCGGACTTGGACTTGTCGCCGCCGTTGCCGCGCACCGCGGGATCGGCGTCGTTGTCGTTGGCCTTCTGCTTGTCGATCAGATCGTTGAGCAGGGAGGCCATGTCCTCGGCCACGCCGTGCTCGAGGCGGATCACCTCGACGAGATAGTCCGGCGCCGTGGGTTTGTCCAGCGCCTCGATGAACTTGTCGAGCGTGACCATGTTCTCGGGCCGCGTGAGGATGATGAGCATGTTCGTGCGCTCGTCCGCGATGATGGACACCTTGCCGCGCAGCATGCCGCGCTGGACGTCGGCGATCTGCGAATTGATCAGCTCGGTCGTGGGGCCGGACGGCTGCTCGTCGCGGTCGCGGCTGCGGAACGAAACTCCGGGCGGCAGCTGGCGGCGCTCCGCTCCGGGAGGCCCGGACTGGCGGTTCTGCGCGACGTTGCCGTTGTTCTTCTTCGTGGTGTTCTCCTCTTCCTGGGAGCGCTCCACGATTTCGTCGAGCCGCGCCTTGATGTCCGCCGCCTTGGCGTAGTTGATCTGACGGATGTTCGACTCTTCGCGCGCGACGATCGGCTTGTCGATGCGCTTGATCAGTTCGACGATGCGGTTGACGTTGTCCGCCGAATCGGTGATCAGGATGGAATTGGTGCGCTCGATCGTCTGGATCTGCGCGCCCGTGCGCGCCAGACCGCTCACGATCGGCTGGACTTCCGAAATGTCGATGAACTTGAGTTCGATCATCGCCGAAACGAACTGTCCGCCGTCTTTCTCGGTCTTGACCTCGCCGTTTTCGTCCGCGTAATTGATCGGCTTGCCCGTCTTCGGCAGCTCCGAGAACGGCAGCACTTTGATGAACTTGTCCCCGACCTTCTCCAGCGCGATGCCGTTGAGGTTGAGCACGGTTTCGATCGCGACGAGGTACTGCTCGTCGTCGAGCGGGTTGTCGGGCGTCGTGCGCAGCGTGATGTTCACCTGCGGCACGTTCGGCGCCTTGATGACGGTGCGGCCGGTGCGCAGCGCGTACTCCATGATGACGAGGTCCGCGGACGCGTCCTGGAAATTGAGCGCGTTGTCGTTCTCGTCGTACGGAATGATCGGCTGGTCGCCGCCCGATTTGCCGGGCTGCGTGACCGGTTTGGCCTGATTGCGGCCGGATTGCGCGCCGGCTCCGCCGGGACCGCCCGGCGCGGCGTTCGGCATCATGGGACGCCGGATCGGCGCCGGCGACGGCGCCTCCGGGCGCATCGGCGCCTGCGCGACCGCGAAACTCGCAGCGAGAAAAACAAGTGACAGTGTGGTGTTTGTTTTCATCGTAAAAATCCGTTACCGGTCTTCGGTTGCGTCCCCGGCCGCGGCGCCGTCCGCGGCGTCGTCACCGGTTCCGTCTTCGTCCTCGCTCCAGTCTTCGTCCCCGTCCTCCGGATCCTCGCCGGACCCGGCCGACGGCGGGCCCGCCAGTTTGTTGGCGTCCACGGTGGCTTCGTCGGCGCGCATGTAGGCGCACGAGAGCAGGAACGAACCCTTCAAATAACCCTGGCGCTCGCGTATGGGCGAAACGCGCAGCTCGCGGATTTCAAGCATCGCGCCTTCGCTTTCAAGCGCGTGGATGAACCGCACCAGCGATTCCAGCGTGCCTTCCCACGAACGCACTTCGATCGGCAGTTCGCACACGCCGGCCACGAGCGTTTCATCGCGCTGCGAACGCTGGATGATCTTCAGCCCGTGCTCGTCCGCGGCGGCGTCCATGATCGACAGCCAGTAGGTGCTGACCTGGTCAGTGCGCGAAAAAACCGGCATGCGGTCCTTCACCGCGTCGTAACGCCCTTCCCAGGCGTCGCGCGCAGCGATCATCTCGCGCTGCATCGCCAGCCTGTCCGAAAGGCGCGAAACCGCCGCACGGTTGTCGCGCATCGCGTCGATCTGCCTGCGCGCCGACGCCAGCACGATGCCGAACAGCGCCACGCCGACCGTGATCGCCAGAAGCGTCTGATCGTGTTTCGAGAGGTTCATGGATTGGCCCCTCCTTCCCCTGCGCCGGTGAACTCTATGCGCAGCGTGAACGACGTCTGGCCGGAACCGCGGTTTTCCGTGGGCCCGGTGACGAACGTGTTGCGCGCGATGAGCGGCGACGATTTCAGACGGTTCGAAAATTCGTACGCCGGCGCCGTTGAATGCGCCGTAGCTTCGACCGACGCCTCGCGGCGCGGCGCGTCGAAACGGAACGAGGTGAACGTCACGTCGTCCGGCTTCGCGATGGAGACCTCGCGCAGCATCTCAAGCGGCGAATAAGTGCGGTCCGAATACCGCGTGATGACGTTGATGCGCTCGCGGATTTCGTTCACCGCGTTCTCGACCGCCGCGTTCGCCGCGACCGCGCTCTCGAGCCGCTTCACGCGGCCGCGCTGGAGCGCCGGATAACCGAACAGGACCGCGGTCAGGACGACCCACGCCGCCGCCGCGATGACGATCCCCCCGAAGAAACGCCGCTTGAACGCGCGCTCCGAAAGCGCCTCGCGCCATGTTTCGGGAAACAGGTTCAGCGAAGCCCCTGCCGCCGTGCGCGCGAGCGCGCCGGCTTCCGGCGTCGCGGACACCGCCACGGGCGCCGCCTGCACTCCGAGCAACCGCGCCACGCCTTCGGCCGCCTCGCGCACCGCGTCGTCCCCGCCGTCGAAGAGCAGAGACGCCAGCGCACCGGCGCCGCAGGCTTCCTCGGCGCGCATCAGAGCAAGGCGGATCATGCTCGCCGCGGAGGCGGGCTTCGCCGCGCGCAAAGCGCAGAGCGAACGCGCGAAGACCGCCTTGCGGTCGCGCAGAACGACGAGCGTCAGACGGCCGTCCTCGGAATACAGCACGGGGCAGACCCCTTCCGCCGGAACTTCCGGAGCCGCCGCGAAGCCGTGCGCGCGGCAGAACGCCGCCACGTCCACGCGGGCCACGCCGCCGGCGTCCACGCCCGCGCTTTCGCGCACGCGCTCGACCGCCGCGATCGGCGCAGCGACGGCGACGACCACCGAAAACGCGCCCTCGCCGTCCACACCCGGATCCGAAAACACCGTTTCATGGGAAAACACCATCTCCTCCGGCTCGAGCGGTGACTCGGCCGCAAGCAGATTGCCGGCGATCGACGCGATTTCCTCCGGATCGACCGACGGAATCCGGTCGACGCGGAAAACCGCATCCGCCGTCGACAGGACGAGCGTGCGATATTCCTTCATGAGAGAGATGAAGCTGTTTGCGGGGATTATGTCAAAAAACACCTTGAAACGCAATGCCGCCTACGCAGGGCCGTCACTGTTTTTTCAGGGCGCGCCCGAAGCGGAAACACATTGCCCGCCGCGCGTGCCGCAGTCCGGCGGATCAGTTCCGGCGCGACAGCCGCTCCGCCCGTACCGGGCGTCAAGTTTCCGGCTGTCGCGGAGCGGACCGGTCCTCGCTCTCCGGCGCTTCGTCCGGACGCATTCCGAGAAGGCGGACGGGACCGATCAGGCCGGCGGGCAGAAGCGGATCGTCGGCCGTCCAGCCCCAGCCGAAATTGCTCCACGTGAAGATCCCGGTTCCAGAATCGGGACGGTCCTCGAGCACCCAGACCGGGAACCCGTCACGCCGGGGTTCTTCAGCGCCGTTTTTCCGCGCGACCGCGTCGCCGATGAGCCGGTTGGGCCATGTGTTGACGACCGTGACGCGCAGCGTCGCGCGACCCGAAAACCCCTCGGGCAGCCGCACTCTGTACGGAGGTTCCCACAGGCATCCGAGGAAGCCGCCGTTAAATTCGACCGAAGCGACGTCGTGCACTTCGCCCAGATCGAGCAGAAACGGTCCTCCGGCGGACGGAACGTCGAGCGTGCGCTCGTATGTCGCATGCCCGGAGAAACAACGGAGACTCGGATCCGCCGAGGAGCTCCAGTCGATCAGTTCCGGAAGAACGAGCGGCGCGGAAGGCGCGCACGGCCCGTCGAAGGAAACGATCGTCCAGCGGTCGGACAGTTCGGCGACCGCGCGCTCCTGCGCCGCGACCGGTCCGGAATGTCCGGCACGGGATG
>JAZUJQ010000017.1:0-27687 GCA_045642845.1 Kiritimatiellia bacterium | reverse complement strand
CCTGAATTTCCGTAAAAAACTTTGGAAATGGGTGCCCGGCGTCGAACCGCGCGCGCTGGCGCGCGAACAGATGACGCCTCTGGCCGCGCTGGCCGACGTCCTGATCGGCAACGAAGCCGACGCATCGGACGTGTTCGGGATCGCCGCCGAAGGCTCTTCCGTCGATTCCGGCGTGATAGACACGGCCGGATACATCGGAGTGGCGTCCGAACTCTCCGCGCGGTTTCCGAAAGCGACCGGCGTGGCGATCACGCTCCGCGAAAGCAAATCGGCGGACTGGAACAACTGGGGCGCGATGTTCTACGACACCGCATCTCGCACCGCGCATTTCGCGCCGCTCGCACCGGACGGAACGTACAGGCCGTACGAAATCCGCGACATCGTCGACCGCATCGGCGGCGGCGATTCGTTTTCGGCCGGACTGATCTACGCCCTCAACACACCCGGAAAATCAACGCCCGCCGAAGCGATCAAGTTCGCCGTGGCCGCGTCGTGCCTCAAACACACGGTTTACGGCGATTACAACGACGTGACCGTCGCCGAGGTCGAATCACTTGCCGGAGGCAACGCGTCCGGGCGCGTGAGCCGCTGACAAATCTCCATGAACCCACTGTTAAAATTCATAATCGGCGCGATTTTCGCGCTCGGCGTCGTGATCGCGGCTCCGTTCGTGATAGACCGCGGTCTCGTTTACTACGACACGAATTTCGATGCGTACACGGGAAACGGCGCCATCGTGATGACGGCGGGCCGTCTGAACCCCAGGACGAACCGCGTGCTGTTCCACGACGCGCGGTTTCCGACGACGGGGCTGTCACTGCGCGTTTCGGTCGGTCGTTTGACTGCGGCCGAAGCCCGCGGTTTCGGCAAAAATCCTCCGTTCGGCGGAACGTTGCGCGTCATGGCCCTCGCGTCCGACGACGAAGCGAAGCCCGCGCCCACGCCTCCGGATTCCGCCGTCGAACGTTTCAAATACCGTTTCCGCCTGGATAACTGTTCCGTGTACCAGAAAAACGACGACGAACGCGACGGCGTCGAACTCTGGTCGGTTTCTGAAAACAAGGAAGATCAGGCCAACTGGGTGGCGGTCTGCACGCTGACGCCCGAAGCGGAAGACGATTTCGCGGCGGCCGCGGAGCTCGCCGCGTTCCGTTTCGAAAAAGACATGTCGCAGGAGTTCGATTTCCAATTCGATTCGGATCTGCCGGAGGAAAACGAACTGCAGTTCGTTTACCGCAAGCCCATACGCCGGCTTTTCGTGAACAAAAAGAAGGAAAACTGATCAATGGCGGACGTGAATCGATCGGATGTGCGCTGGGACGTGTTGTGGCGGACTGTCGTCATCGCCGCCTCGGCGTTCATCGTGATCGGCGGCCTCCGCGTCGCGGCGCCTTTGATTTCGCAGATTCTCACGGCGGTGTTCATCACCGCGATCATTTCGCCGCTGTATTATTTCATGCGGCGGTTCAGGATTCCGTCGTGGCTCGCGGTGACGCTGCTCGTCGTGTTTCTGGTCGGCGCGATCATGTACATCGTAACGATCGTGCTGCCCGCCTCGCTCACCGAATTTTCGCGCCGCATTCCCGCTTATCACAACGACCTGCTGCGGGCGTCGGAAGATCTGACGGAGTGGCTGCGCGGCCGCGACGTCGATATTCCCAAGAACATGATTCCGGGAATGTTCGAAATCGACAGGACGCAACTGGCGCAGTTCGGAAAATCGGCCCTTCCGCGAATCGGGGCGCTGGTGAAAAACGCCGTTGCGATTCTGATTTTCGTCGCGTTTCTGATCGCCGAGCTGCCGAATCTTCCGCGCTACCGCCGCAGCTCGCGCTGGATAACGCCCAACCGCTGGAAACTGATGGTTTCGTTCGTCGAAGACATCCGTCATTACCTCGGAATAAAGGCGGTGGTCTCCGCGCTGACCGGTTTTTTGATTTACATCGGACTGCGGCTCACGCACGTCGAATCCGCCGGGCTTCTCGGAATCGTGGCTTTTCTGCTCAATTTCGTGCCGATAATCGGATCGGTGATAGCCGCGGTTCCGGGCATTCTGCTCGCGCTCCACGGCGGCGGCAGCCAGACGGCGCTGATCGTCGCCGGAATCTACCTCGCGGTGAATCAGGTGCTCGGCAACATCATCGAGCCGCGCATCACCGGCGGCGGATTCGGCGTGTCTCCGGTCATCGTGCTGCTGTCCATGCTTTTCTGGGGCTGGGTGCTCGGTCCGTTCGGAATGATTTTCGCGGTGCCGCTCACCATGGCCGTGCGTTCCGCCGCCAAAGCCGAATTCGGCGGCGACGAAGCCGTTCCGGCGTCTGAAAAATGAAACTCTGCGTCATCCACAATTCAACGATCGGCGGAAACGCCGCCTTCGCGGCCAAAGCGAAGAAAATCGCCGCTGACGCCGGGTTCGAGGTGATTCCGGCGTCGCGTGCAAAAGGAGCGGATCTGATCCCCGTTCTCGGAGGCGACGGCACCGTGCTGCACGCCGTGCGCGACTACGGCGCCCTCGGAACGCCGTTTCTCGGCGTCAACACCGGCACGCTCGGATATCTGACCGGCACTTCGCCCGACGATCTGGCCGCGGCTTTGGAAGAATTTTCTCTCGGAAAATGCGTCATCGAATCGCGCGCGCTGCTGTCTTCTTCGATCAAGCGCGGCGGCTCGCGCCGCGCTTCGGCGCCCCGCCTCGCGCTCAACGACGTCGTCGCGATGCGCAGCGACACCGGACGCATCGCGGCGCTCGAGCTTTCGGTCGACGGACGCGGGGTGACGACGTTCCTTTGCGACGGGCTCATCATCGCGTCGCCGACCGGATCGACCGCCTATTCCCTTTCCGCAGGCGGACCGATCGTCGTTCCTGCGGCGGACTGCCTCGTAGTGAACGTGATCTGTCCGCACACGCTTTCCTCGCGCCCACTCGTCGTCCCAGGCGGATCGAAGGTGACGGTGCGCGTCGCCCGTGCCGAAGCGCCTCTTTCGTGGAGCGTCGACGGTGTCGTCACCGCGCGGCTCGAACCCGGAGATTCTTTTTCGGTGACGACTTCCGACAAAACGGTCAAGCTTGTTTCGCGGCCCGGATACGATCCGTTCGCGCCGCTTCGCAGCAAGCTCGGATGGAACGGAAGCACCGTGGCCTGAGCGCCCGGCAAAATTAGTCATTGAATCCGTCCGCGCCTTTTGTTAGCATTCCCGCCCATCCGATTGATGGCGGGATTAGCTCAATTGGTAGAGCACCAGATTGTGGATCTGGGTGTTGCGGGATCGTGCCCCGCATCCCGCCCCAACTTACAGGCCCCGAGCTTTCAAAGCCCGGGGCTTGTTTTTTCCGGAACGGCGGTTCACTATTCTCGTGCGCCGGGTTGAAAAACTCCGACGGCTGGCAAACATGCTCCGCTACCGCTCCGCCGTGCTTCGCATCGTTCAGCCGGAGCATTTGATTGAATAAAATTTGTCGTTTTCCAATCCCGTGCGAGCTGAATCGGCGGTGCGAAAGCGTTGTCCATTCTGCGGAGCGGTAGCGGGAGCTTCACGGATCGGAGTTTTTTTCAAACGGAGCAATGTCGCGGGTTGCTGAGGCGCTGGTTGAAAAACTCCGACGGCTGGCAAACATGCTCCGCATCGTTCAGCCGCAGACTTTTGGTGCGATTATAACCACGATAACACGGATCGGCTGCGCTAACGCTTGCCGTACCCCAGACTTGCCGAGCGTGAACGAGGCACGGTTTTAACTTGCAACTGTTTAACTTGCCGCACTTGTCAACTTGGAAACTGACAACAACTATTCACTCTTCACTATCCACTATTCACTATTCATGTCTCATGTTCTGAAATTGACGAGGACGCGAGCGAGACGCGAGGCGCGAGGCGGCACCAGCCAACCTCCAGCGGCACGTTTTCTTGACAGGACACCGCTTTATTTTGCAGAATCGGCTTCGCCGTAGCGAGAGAAGTCCGTCTCCTCATCGCCTACGACGGTTGTTCAGGTCTCACGATTTCCGTTTTTATGCGAAAGGTGAAAAACATGGTGAAAAAGTTGTCGTTTCCGTTAATCGCGCTCGTCGCGGGGATGTCGCTTGCAAACACGACATCCGTTCCAAAACCCGCAAATCTCGTAGATTTGACGGATGATTCCGCCTCGCGCGTCACGACGACGTCGACAGGCGTCTGGTTGAAAGGTCCGGGAACGGCGTTTCACAACAAAGGCACCGCGAACAAAGACGCAAATTACCGCGTCATCAAAAATTCAACGACGCTGAACTTCATTTACACGTTCGACGAGGCGACGAAGGTCAATGCCTATGCATTCTGCACGTTTGACAACGGGATGCCCAAGCGCGCGCCTCTGAAATGGAACATCTACGGATCCAACACGTACGATCCCGCGGTGAACGCGGAGCCGGACGGCACGTGGACGCTTATCGATTCAAGGGACGACGAAACCGATTGGGGCAATTCCGAATACCGGTACTTCACGTGCGGCAACAACACGGCGTACGGTTCTTACAAGGTGGACATTCTCTCCCCACAGTCCGGTCACGACAACTACCTCCAGTTCAATTTCATGGAATTGTTCTACGATTCCACGATTTTGACGCCGCATTTCGGCGACTGCTCGCTGACCTCCGTCTCGGACGGCGAATACACGCTTTCCGGCTCGATTTCGGAAAACGACGCGACCAACGTTTCGCTGGTCCTTACGCCGAATGACGGCGGCGCGGCGAAAACGATCGTTCTCGGCGCACCGGCGCAGGACGGAACGTTCGGCGCGACGATCGACGCTTCCTCGGAGGGATTGTCGGAAACCGTCATGTATTCCGCGAAACTCATCGCGGAAAACGACAGCGGAACAAGCGAAAAAGAGCTCGGAAAATGCTTTTTCGGCCCCGCGCCGCGTCCGACGTCATACGCGAAAAAGATTGAATTCGCGGTCTCCGAACCGATCGCCGAAACGCTGGGTGAAGACTCTCTCGCCGACTTTCCGGTGCTGGTGCGTCTTTCATCCGAAACGATTCAGAACTTCGATCCGACCGAATTCAGGGTCTCCGGCCGCGATCTCTTTTTCACGGACGAAGACGGTGACGCGCTTTCGTTCGAACTCGATACGTTCAACGCGTCGGGCGAGACTCTCGTCTGGGTCAAAATTCCGTCGCTTTCCGCCGATTCAAAATTCTTCTGCTACTACGGCGGTCCGGAAAACTTCATGAACGATCCGACGGACGTCTGGACGGGATACCTCGGCGTCTGGCATTTCAACGCATCCGGCGACGCCGCTCCGAACGCGACGGCGAACGGGGGTCTCGACGCCTCGGCCGCGAGCGCCGCGAGCGCGCTTTCCGGCGCCGACACGCCGTTCGGAAGCACGGCTGTCGCGGCCGGAGCGGGTTTTTCCGTCGCGGATTACGAACCTGCGTATTCCGTCGGAAACAGGTTTTCGGTTTCGGGCTGGTTCAAACTGCCGACCTTCGAGGGTACCTCCGGAAAATACGCGACCTGGGTCTCGAAAAAAGTCGGACTTTCCTGGAACGCGGGCACGGGCTGGTATCTTCAGATGAACCAGTCAAAGACCAAATGCGGCCTTGTCGAATCGAGCGGCACGGAAACGATGTATTCATCGCTCCCGGACGCGACAACGAACTGGAACTACTTCAATTACGTCAACGACGGAAAATCCGAGAAGGTCTATTTCAACGGGTCGACGACTCCCGGAATCAGCAGGAGCAGCGGCACGATCAACGCGAGTTCAACCGTTTTCCAGATGCTGGCTGCGAATCAGCAGGGCGATGAATTCCGTATTTCGAAGTCCGCCTGGACCGCGCTTCGGACGTCCCTCGAGTGCCAGACCATGAGCTATGTCGCGTTTCTTTCGAACACCGGCGCGACGGTGATGGATGCGACGGCGCCGGTCATCGCCGTGCCGACCGTATCGCGGACGGCCGACGGCTACCTGATTTCGGCCGATATTTCCGAAAACGAACCGGTATCCGGCTCGGTGAAGTGCGTGATCGGCGAAACCGAGTACGAAATGGACGGAACCGGGACCGGAACGTATTCGGTCACGGTGACGGATCTTTCCACCGGCACTTATTCGTGTCTGGTTCAGGCGGAATCGGCGAACGGAAACACGATCCAACGGAAATGCCCGACGGTCTTTTACGTCGGCGACATTTCGATCGAGTTCGGGCAGGATGCGCGCGAGGAGGGCTTCGTCGCAGGTTGGTTCACGATCAGCCGCGGTGACGCGAACATGGATCTCGAGATCAATTTCGAGGTCGATTCCGCTTCGACCGCCGTCGCCGGACAGACTTACGAAACCCTCGTGTCTCCGGTCGTCATCCCTGACGGCGAGACTTCAGTCAGAATCGTCGTCACTCCGAAAATCGACCCGTCGACGCAGTCTGACGCCACGGTGAAAGTCAATCTCGCGGACGGCATGTACGGAATCGACGGAACGAAGGCGTCCGCGCAATTGACGGTCGTGAATCTCGTCTCTCGGGACGGATGGAACACCTGGGTCGCCGTCGCCGACGGCAAGGCGTCGGACGACGGCAACTGGTCTCTGGGACACGCGCCGACCGCGACCGAAAAGGTGCTCTTCGACGGACGCTTCTCCAACGCGAAGTGCGAATGGGACACGGATGCAACGCACGTCGTCTCCGCCTGGAAACAGGAAAACGGCTACACGTCCGCCGTCGAATTCGACACCGAATTCCCCGATTTCGCGGATGCCACGTTCCCGCTCTTCACGATTTCGGGAGATTGCGAGATTCTGTCCGGAAAATGGACTCACCGCGGCAACTACAACAACTACGGCGCCGCAACGGAGTCAAACACCGCGAAACTCTCGGAAAAGCGCTGGTGCCTGAACGTGCAGGTCGGAGGCGATCTGACCGTGGCCGGCGGCGCGTCCATCGACGCGACCGGAAAAGGTTTCGGACATCCCGGAAACCAAAGTTCGCCATGCTACGGCGGATACGTTTTCGACAACAACAACAGCTGCGCTCCGTACGGCAGCATCACCGAGCCGTTCGACCCCGGCATGGGCTGCCGTTCGCAGGGCGACCAGAACAAGCAGCGCTCGAGCACGGGCGGCGGCGCGGTGAAAATCGTCGCCGAAGGAACAGTCGCGATCGACGGATCCGTTCTCGCGGTCGGCACCGTCGATTTGAACGTCCCGCGTTCCGGCGGCACCGGCGGTTCGATCTGGATCGTCGCCGACCGGATTTCGGGCTCCGGCACGATCGACGCATCCGGATGTCCGCCCGGCTACATGACGAGCGATCAGGGCGTCGCGCTCGGTTCCGGCGGCCGCATCGCGCTCTACACCGCTTCGGCGCTCGAGTTCGCGCGCGAGAACGTTTTCTGCAGCGGAAGCGGCTATTCCACGACGTCCGGAGGCTCCAAGACAAAGATCGGCAGCTGCGGCACGATATTCATCAAGGATCAGTCCATGGCCAACGGCGTCCTGTTCCTCAGGCAGCCGGTCGCGCTCGCGACGAGCCTCTCCGCGAAAGCCGCGGTGCCGTTGATGGATGAAACGACGACGCTGGACGGAATCGAACTGAGCGGACGCGTCGCGCTGGCCGTCGAATCCGGAAAAACGCTGAACCTTCCGAACGGCTTTGCTTCGGTCGTGTCCGACGCGACCGGCATCGGGGTGAACGGAATCAGCGGTCAAGGCGGAACGATAAACGCCGGATCGGGCGATCAGACGATCTCCGGATGGATGTTCGAGCCGGTTTCGAACTTCACGTTCACGGCGAACGTCACGCTTTCCGACGCCGGCGGCATCGGAATCATCAGACGCAACATCTGCGGCACTGGCGACGCCGCGATTCCGCCGCGAAGCGTCGCGTTCACCGTCAACGGCGACCTGTCCGTCGACACGACGAGCGCGGTCGACGTCGGCAACGTCGTCGGCTATTCGAACTACGGAAGCGGCACGCAGGGCGGATGGTACGGCGGCTGGACCACATACTACAACAAAAACGGAAACCAGACCGGAGCGCGTGAACTGACCTACGGATCGGTCTTCAATCCGCAGGATTTCGGTTCGTCGCCGGGCCGCGCGTTTCTCGCGGGCGGCGCGGTGGACATGACCGTGCGCGGAACGCTGGAGCTCGACGGCAAAGTCAACGCCAGCGCACCGGTTTCCGACAGCACCTACGACGGCTCCGCGCCTTCGTCCGGAGGCTCGATCAAAATCACGGCAGGATCCATCACCGGCGGCGGCGCGATCAAAGCGACCGGCGGCGCCGGACGTTATTCGTACGCCGGCGGCGGCGCAGGCGGACGCATAGCGATCAAGCTGACCGGACCGAACGAAACGGTTCCAGAAACGATCGACGTCAACGCACAGGGCAGCTACGGTTACGCGTTCAACGCCGCAGCGACCAAACTCGGCTCGGCCGGCACGATTTACGTCGAAACCGCCGCGAATGTCGAAAAAGGCGGAACGGTGACGATTTCCAACTGGCGCGACAGAGCCATCGCCGCGTTCACCTCCGCCACCGTCATTCCGACGACGCCCATCGCGGCCTACGCGAACGGCGATCCGGCCGAGAGCTTCAAAAAGACCTCGCTGGTGGTCACGAACAACGCCATCGCGGAAGTGAGCGCGGAATACATCAAGATCAACGGTCTTGAAGTCTCCGCCGGTTCCGGCATCGAACTCATGGGCGGAACGCTGGCGGTCAACACGGCGAAACTGGGCGATGCGAAACTCCAGCCCGGCACGTACTTCGCCGGAGACGCGGCGCTCGGGGATTTCGTCACGGACTCCGCCGGAGGCGGCACGCTCATGGTGAGAGGCACCGGACTTTCGCTGATCGTCAGGTGAAATCGAAGCCGATCGTCAGATGAGATCGAAAAAGCGCGGGGTTCGTCCCCGCGCTTTTTTTCAATTGCGTTTCACCGAAAGACGGTTTTCCGCGAAATCAAGGAAACATTCCCAGTCAGACGGTTCGTGATAGTGATCCCGGGTGCGGCACGAAAACGCGATGTTTTTCGGAGCGCCGAGCAGTTTCCACGCTTTTTTCGCTTCCTTGAACATTTCGTACGCGCCGTGCTGGTTGGCCCATGTGTCGCCGAGCGCATGACGGATGAACAGCGGGCGCGGGGCGATCAGAGCCTCGAAAAAATGCTGGTCGAACGGCAGTTCTTCCTCGCGGTCCGCCCATTCGCCGAAATCTTCGGCGAACCAGAAAGGAAACACGGAAGTTATGTCGGCTATGCGCTCGCATCCTTCGCCCGTCAGATGGAAACTTCCGGAACCGCAGCAACCGGACATGTTGTCGCCCACCGCCGCGATGCGATCGTCCGTCGCCCCGGCCAGCAGCGCGGCTTTGCCGCCGCGGCTGTGTCCGGTGACCGCAATGCGCGAAGCATCCGCTTCGGGGTCCTTGAGCAGAGCGTCCACCACGCGGCCGTATCCCCACGCCCACGCCGAAATCGCGCCGTATGAACCCGGAAACGCGCGGTAAAGCCCGCGGTCTTTTTTCCCGTTTTCATCGCGCGCGAGTTCGCAACGGTTGAACTGCAGCACCATCCAGCCGCGCCGCAGCGCCATGCAGATCGTTTCATGCGTGAGATAATCCCAGCACCCGTCGCCGTTCACGAGCACGGGACGCGGACCCGAACCGTCCGGAATCCACACCTGGCAATCGAAATGAAACGGTTCCTTCCCGCCGGAGACGGAAATGCGGCGCGTCTCGTGACGCACCGGATCGAGCCGGGGAAACTCGCTCGAAGCGCCGCCGGGTTTACGGCACGAACTGATCGTCTCGACCGACACCGCGTCCGCATCGACTTCCGGCGGCATTCCGCCGAAAACGGTCGGAACGACAAGCTCGGCGATTTCCCTGCGGCGGAGTTTCCACGCACGCGGAGAATCGACTTTGCCGCCGTTTTCCAACCGCAGCAACACGGGAACCGCGCCGTGCGCGGTCAGCGGAATCTTTTTGATTTCTTCCAGAACTTCAGTGGCGTTCATATCGCGGACCTCGGATCGGAAGAATAGACGGCGAAACCGCGTTTTTCAAGTTTTCGTCCGGACGACTGCGCCGAAAACGCCGGAACGCACCTGAAAACGGGATGGCAAAGCGGCTTTGCTTACGATGAAATATGCTAGAATCGTCCCCAAATCATAAGAAGAATCAGCCATGTCGAACAATCAGCCGAAACCCAGCGCGATCGCGTTGATTCCGTTTCTAGTTTTCGCCGTTTTCTACGTCGGTCTGTCCCTCGTGGCGGGATGCCACTACAAAGTGGACATGCCGTTCTACGCGGTGCCGATGCCGATCGCGTTTCTCGTCGCGTCCGCGGCGGCCCTGTTCCTGGGGCGGCGCAAATCCCTGACGGAAAAAGTAGACGTCTACGCCGCCGGCATGGGCGACGTGAACATCATGATCATGTGCCTCGTGTTCATTCTCGCCGGCGCGTTCGCGACGGTGGCGAAAAGCATGGGCGCGGTCGACGCGGCCGTCAAACTCTGCCGGGCCGTCGTGCCGCCGTCGTTGATGACGGCCGGAATGTTCCTGGTCTCGTGCGTCATATCAGTTTCCATCGGCACCAGCTGCGGAACGATCGCCGCGCTCGTCCCGATCGGCGTCGGCCTCGTGCAGAGCATGGGCACCGACCCCGTGCTCATGATCGGCTCGATCGTCGGCGGTTCGATGTTCGGAGACAATCTTTCGATGATTTCCGACACGACGATCGCGGCGACGCGCACGCAGAACATAGCGATGCGCGAAAAGTTCATCGCGAACTTCCGCATCGTGCTTCCGGCCGCGGTGATCGTGTTCGCGTACTACGTCGTGTCCGGGCTGATCGGTTCGACGGGCGGCGACGACGCGGCCGCGGTCGCCTCGGCCGATCCGGTCGCGCTCAAAGACTTCGTCCTGGTCGTGCCGTATCTGCTCGTTCTCGGGCTCGCCTTCACGGGAATGAACGTGATGCTTCTCCTTTTCCTCGGCGTCATAGCGGCCTGCGCGATAGGCAACTTCTACGGAGCGTTCAACAAACTCGAGGGGTTGCAGCTGATCGGCAACGGCGCGATGGGCATGAGCGAAACTCTCATCGTGGCGCTTCTCGCCGGCGGCCTGCTCGGAGTGGTCCGCCATTTCGGCGGCGTGGCGTGGTTCATCGAGCGGATCGAAAAGGGAGTGTCGGGAGCGCGCGGCTGCGAATTCGGCGTGGCGGCTCTCGTGGCGGTCGTGAACCTCTTCACCGCGAACAACACCGTGGCGATAGTCATCGCCGGCCCGATCGCTAAAAACATGTCGGACCGTTTCAACTGCCGTCCGGAGCGCATCGCGTCGATACTCGACACCGTCTCGTGCGTCGTTCAAGGCGTCATACCTTACGGCGCGCAGCTCCTCATAGCGGTTTCGCTCGCGAAAAGCGTGGACTGCCCCGTCGACGTCGGTTCGCTCATCGCGCATCTTTACTATCCGTGGGCGCTCGCCCTCGCCGTGATCGTCGCGATTCTGGCGCAGTCGGCGAAACCCAAAACCGCGACGGTCTGAGACACATGGCGCGAATCGACTGGAACATCCACGCCCGCGCGCATGCGTGCATGAAATGCGCGAAGGAGTTCTCCGCAGGGGAAATCTGCCGCTCCGCGGTGTCGCCGTTTGAAACCGTACTCGTGAAAACCGTTTTCGCGGAACGCCTCGAGGAGGAACGCCTTGCGGCGGAAGCGGGCGAAAAAACGAAACCGCATCCGGAATACGTCCGCCTGGATTTTTGCGACGAGTGCTGGAAATCCGTGTCCAAGGGCGACGTCATCAGCGCCTGGAAAAGCGCCTACGTTCCGCCCGAAACCGCCGATGTCGATCCGCTCAAAAAAGCATCGCCCGAAACGCTTCTGCGGTCGTTGCTCGAAGGCGAAGAGCCGGAGAACCACCTGCCCGCGATCTACATGCTGTCCGTGATTCTCGAGCGCAAACGCATACTCGTGGAACGCGCTGTCCGCGTTTCTCCGAGCGGACGACCCGTGCACGTGTACGAACACCGAAAGTCCGGCGACATCCTGCTCATCGAGGATCCCGGTTTCGAGCGCGAACAGATTCCGGAAGTCCAGGCGGAGATTGAACGTCTGCTCGGCATGCGTCCCGCCGCGCCGGAAAACGCGGAGGAAAAATCCGGACCACAGGACGGCGCCACGCCGGAAACAACTGAAAACGACCGCAGCAACCTGAAAGAAGAAACATGAAAAACATATCGATACCGCTTTTTCTCGTGTCGATCGCGGCCTTCGCCGCGCCGGTCTCCGTCTCGAACGGCGTAATCCGCATCGAAGCGAAATCCACCGGCATCGCGCCGGGATCCATCTGTGAATTTCCGCTCGTTTCGGCGGCGTCCGGGCACGATTACGAAGCGCTGTTCCAGACATCCGCGACGGCGGCGCAGATCGACGCGGCGGTCCGTTCGACCGGCGCACCCGCCGGCGTCCCGGTCGACGTCCATTCGTTCCGTTTCTGGCCGAAAGGCGAACGTTTCTCGGTCTCGGTGTCGGTGAGCAACGCGCCGGCCGTGCCGATCGGCAGATTTCTGATGAACTCAAGGGGCGGCGCCGCGCCGGCGTCGGACGGCTTCCTTTACATCGGAGGCAAAACGGACGCCGACGGGGAATCCGACATCGACGTCACCGGGCCGGGTTCGATTCTGCCGAACTACAACGAACCCAAAACGGTTTTCGACATTCCGCGTCTGGCGGCGCAGGGCGACGTCTACGAATACAACCGCGTGGCGGAGTCTTTCACGTTCGGCAAAGGAGCGGAAGCCGTCATCACGATCGAGCCGGAAAAACGCGACGCCGGGTTGCCGCCGCGCCGCGTGCGCGACGTCGCGGCGCGTCTCTCCGCGGACGGCATATCGCTCGCCGGAACCGAAGACGCCGGAGCGCTGCAACCCGTCGAAGCCGTCGCGAAACTGCACGAGCTGCGCGAAAAGAACAAGCAGGACGTGTATCTGTCGTTCTCATGGGACGGCGACACGACGTTCGCCGACCTGAAAAAGGCGGCCGCCCTGCTCGCGATGATCGACAACGGCGACAAAGGCGTGCGCGTCGACGCTCCGCCCAAGGGTTTCGTGTTTTACAAAGCGTTTCTTCCGAACGAAGATTGGCGCGACAGGACTAAACGTCCGTCGCAGCCGTGTGAACTCCGCTTCGCGGACGGCGGAACGAACGCGACCGTGACCGCGGTGACCGAAAAGTGGAACGACGATTCCCTCACGCCCGAAATTTCCACGGAGGACATCGCGGACGTTCCGCCCGCCAAACTGCTTCCCGTGCTCAACGCCAACACGCCGGACCGGCTCAACGTGCTGCTGGTGTTCGTGCCGGCGCAGATGAAATGGTCCGCGCTCGCTCCGTATCTGAACGCGGTGCACGAAAAATATCCTCTCGTCCAGATATTCGTCGACTGATTCCGCGCGCGGCCATGAAGATACTCGTCGGATACGTCCCGTTGGAGAGCGACCTCGGCGTCCCTCTGCTTTCACAGAACCGCCAGTTCCAGTGGTTCCACAAACCGACGTACGTTTATCCGATGGTTCCCGCCTCCGCCGCGACGCTGCTCAAAAGCCGCGGGCACGACGTGCATTGGATCGACGGCATCGCCGAAGAGCTCACCCAGGAAGAATTCGAAAAAAAGTTTCTGGAAATCGCGCCGGACGTGTTTCTGCTTGAAACCAAAACGGCCGTCGTGAAACTCACCTGGCGCAAAGTCGACAGACTCAAGGAAATCCTTCCGGACTGCCGCGTGGCGCTGTGCGGCGATCACGTGACCGCCCTTCCCGAAGAATCGCTGAAAAACTGCAAGGCGGATTTCGTCATCACCGGCGGCGACTACGATTTTTCGCTCGACGAACTCGTGACGTTTCTCGAAAAAGGCGGCGACGCCCCGGCTGGAACATGGCGGCGCGGCGGCGACGGGAAAATCATCGCTCCGGCCGTGCCGTTCTGCAACAAAAAGCACGATCTTTCGTCGCTCCCGGAAATCGACCGCGAGCTCACGAAATGGCGCCTTTACTGCCGCGAAAACGGAAACTTCCGCCGCACGCCCGGCACGTACACGATGGCCGCCCGCGACTGCTGGTGGGGCAAGTGCAAGTTCTGTTCGTGGACGACGATCTATCCCGAATGGCGTCAACGCACGCCGGCGCAGATGCTCGATGAAATCGGCCGTCTCGTCGAGAACCTGCACGTGAAGGAAATTTTCGACGATTCCGGATGCTTCCCGGCCGGAGCGTGGCTGCGGGAGTTCTGCGAAGGCATGATTTCGCGCGGCCTGAACAAAAAAGTCACGCTCGGCTGCAACATGATTCCCGGCGCGCTCGACGCGGAACTGTACGGACTGATGGCGAAGGCCGGTTTCAAATTCGTCCTGTTCGGGCTGGAAAGCGCGCAGACGGAAACGCTTGAAAAAATCAACAAGTGCCCGCTCGCGAAAAAAATCGAGGAATCGATGAAGCTCGCGCACGCCGCGGGACTGCGTCCGCACGTCACCTGCATGATCGGGTATCCGTGGGAAACCGCCGATGACGCGCGCCGCACGATTTCGCTCACGCGCGCGATGTTCGACCGCGGAGACATCGACACGTTGCAGGGCACGATCGTCATCCCGTATCCCGGCACTCCGCTCTTCCGCGAATGCGAGGAAAACGGCTGGCTGCGCACGAAGGACTGGGATCGTTACGACATGCGGGAACCCATCATGAAATGCCCGATTCCCGACGAGGAACTGCTCGGACTCGTGCGCGGGCTGTACACGTCGTTCATGACGCCGCGTTTCATCATCCGTCAGATTCTCTCCATCCGCTCTTTTTCCGACGTGGCGTTTCTCGCGCGCGCCGGCGCAAGAGTGTTCGGACACCTGCTCGATTTCGGGAAGAAGAAAAAATGCTGACAGGGCGTCTGGCTCCCAGTCCGACCGGAGCGCTGCATCTCGGAAACGCGCGCACTTTCATGCTCGCGTATCTCGCCGTGCGGTCGCGCGGCGGCCGGCTGGTTCTGCGCATCGAGGATCTCGATCATCCGAAAGTGAAACGAGGCGCGGCGGCGCAGGCGATCGAAGACATGCGGTGGCTCGGTCTGGAATGGGACGAGGGTCCGGACGTCGGCGGCGCGAACGCACCGTACGTCCAAAGCGAACGCCGCGCGCTTTACGGAGATGCGCTCGGAAAACTTCTGGCCGCCGGACGCGTGTACCCGTGCACGTGTTCGCGCGCGG
This sequence comes from Kiritimatiellia bacterium, assembly GCA_045642845.1. Lineage (GTDB taxonomy): Bacteria > Verrucomicrobiota > Kiritimatiellia > RFP12 > UBA3636 > JAZUJQ01. The sequence continues at coordinate 12,448 of JAZUJQ010000017.1, read as the reverse complement.
ACGTCGAAAACGCGCAAAGCGCGCCCCACGGACGCGACCCGCATTCGCTTTCCTACACGGGAACGTGCCGCGGCCGCCACGCGGGCTGGAAGGAAGCGTGCGCGGCTCTGCCGAACGGGCGGCTCCCGGTGTGGAGATTCCGCACCGATTCCGGAATTTCGGTTTTCGACGACGCGTTTCTCGGGCGCATGGAACTCGACGTCGAGCGCGAACTCGGAGATTTCGCTCTCGCCCGCGACGAGTTCGGCGCGGGATACCAGCTCGCGTGCGTCGTCGACGACGCGGCAATGGGAGTCACCGAAGTCCTGCGCGGGGACGACCTGGTAGACGCCGCGCACTGCCAGCTCGCCGTTTACCGCGCGCTCGGTCTGACGCCGCCGGTGTTCGTTCACGTGCCGCTCGTCGTGGCGGAGGACGGACACCGCCTCGCGAAACGTCACGGCGACACGCGCATCGCGTCGCTGCGCGAAGCCGGATTCACGCCGGAACAGATCGTCGGACAGCTCGCGTATTGGAGCGGTTTGATTCCGGAAAACGAGCCGATGCGTCTGTCCGACCTCGTTTCCGGATTTTCACTCGACGAAGTGTCCCGTTCGCCGGTCGTGTTCCGCGGCGAAATAGCGAATCGAAAAATCATCTGATTTTCACGGAACCGGAGTTCGCACAGGACGATTCCGGATGTTCACGAATTCATTGAACTCAATTTGGAAGTTTTTGGAAATCCGTTCCGTCGTCCGCAATCGAATAGAACGTGTAAGAGCCGTTCGCGAGCGAAAAGCAATCGCACTTCCAGCGTCCGAGTCCGGAATCCCAGCGGATGTCGGTGTCGTCGTTCGCCCAGACGGTCGGATCCCGGGCGGCGACACATCCGAAAACGTTTTCGACTGAGTTCGTGGGAACGGACCCGGAAAGCCTTCCGACTCTGCGAATCTACCATCCGCCGGTTCCGTCGCCGTACGCGAACAAGGTGTCACCGTCGGGCGTCGATGCCGTAAAGTGGCAGTGTTCGTCGCGATCGACCCAAACGCACGTGAGAGAGAATCGACGATCCGCCGCAACTGTTCGAAACGCCTTTCGCGCGGCGGCGCAGACATCCGGAAACGCGGCGCTGTCCGGCTTCGCGTCACGGACGAAAGAAAGACGTGAAAACGCCGCCGCGTTGGCGCAGAGAAAAAACGCCGACAGAATCAACGGAAAAAGCCACGCGACGAAAACGGCGTACCGGCGTCGGCGGAATGCGGACGCCGCCCAGACTCCTACGGAAACGAAGGAAACCGCGCACAGCGCCACCGCTTTCATACTGTAACCGTATTCAAGATGAGGAACGACCTCCACGAAAGAAAAACAGACCGAAAGGACGAACAGGGCGATCGTGGCCGGAAACAAAATCGGACGAAAGAATCGTTCCATGGTGATTCCGAATCACACGAGAAGTTTGAAATGCTGCTTGACCGATTCGACCATGCGCTCCGCCCGGAGTTTTGAAAGTTCTGCGGAAAGCGCGCTGCGATCGACGCAAAGATAATCCGCCAACGCCTGTCTGTCGAACGGAATGTCGAACTCGTCCGATCCGGCCTTTTTCGCGCGGATGTGCAGAAAAACCATCAGCCGGTCGCGGATCGTGCGCTGCGAAAGAATGCGGAGTTTCTGTTTTATGGCGAACGACGTCTGACTCATCACGGCGAGCAGATTCCGCACGAACTGCATGTGCGCATCGCAGACGTTGTGGCACGGGCGCGTGATGTTTCTGACTTCAAAAAGCAGAACGACCGTGTCTCCCACCGCGCTCACGTCGATACCCATCGTGGACACGTCGCGGAACACGTACGTCGACCCGAACACTCCGTTCGCCGGAATCTTTTCAAGAACGTTGCGCCGGCCGTCGATCCGCAAACGCGTCAGAAGCACGGCTCCCGAAACGACGACGCCTATGCGCGTGCACGGGTCGGACTCTGTTATGAACGTCTGCTTGTCCTTCAGATGCAGCTCTTTGACGTTCAGACATTCGCAGATGCGGTCGAAACCTTCCTCGTCGATGTCCTTCAGAAGCCGGCAACCGCGCGGAAAAGCAACCGACGGTTTGCGAGCATTCACCGTCTTCTCCGATGCGTTTTGCGAAGAGTTTTTCTTCATCTGAACCCCCTCGACTCAATCATCCTTCCTGAAAAAACGTATCAAAATCCCGAAAGCCGCGCAAACCGCGCTCCGGCGCGCGTCCGGCCGATCCTGCTGTACGCGGACCGACCGGACTTCGCCCGCACGGCGATCACGTCTTTTTCGCGTAACCGCACTTGGGACAGACGCCTTCCGAGTTCAGCGCGATTCCGCACCACGGGCAGCGGTCGAGCGTCTTCGTCGGCTTGAACTCCATCGAAGCGGCGTTGACTCCGCTCGTGAACGTTATTTTCGCGATTGGAAGTTTGTCCTTCAGGAGTTCGTGGACCATCTTGATCATGCCCTCGGTCGTCATAGTTTCCTTCGTGACGACGAGACGGCAGTCCGGATAGGCCTTGCAAAGCGGGGTCTCGAACGCTTCACCCTTCATTTTGTTCGTGGGTGCGCCGTTTTTGATGCCCTGCTTCGCGTAGACGTCGAGAATCGCCGGCAGAAGAGGATCGTCCTCGCGCAGAACGAGCGCGTGATCGAAATTCTTGACGACGTTCCAGACTGTCTTCTGGATTTCGTTGCACGGGAACACCATGTTGACGCCCTCGTTGACGGAATCCTCGACCTCGACTGTGAGCACGCCGGTGTGGCCGTGCAGATACTGCGCCTCGCCTTTGAACCCGTAGAAACGATGCGCGTACTGGATTTCCACACGGGCGATCGAACGCATCACTGTTTTCGAACGTGCCGGCAGATGTTCGTGAAAGAATCCCAAAACGTTGTTCATGCAAGACCTCCTTTCAGGCTTTCCAGAGTCCGTGCAGATTGCAGAACCCGTAAACGTTTTTGATTTTGTCGAACGGCACGAGCGCGAACGTAGCCTCCGGTTTGTCACCGGGTTTCAGCTCCCTGCGCTGATTTCCGTTTTCGGTTTCAACCGCGATCCATTCGATGAGGTGGGACGCCTCCATCGGATGCGCGACCGAACCGACCTTCACGGTCACGGAGTCGCCGGACACCGTGTAAACCGGCACGTGTTTTTCCGCCGCACCGTCGGTGGCGCCCGGAACGAGCTCGTGCATTGGTTCGCCGCAGCAAACCGTTTCGATCCCGGTGTCTTTGACCATTGCGACGATTTTGCCGCAGATTTCGCATTTGAAGAATTTCATGATCGCTCCTTTTTTAAAAGTCGGGTTTCAACCGGGCGCGGCGCCAGACCGCGCCCGGATCGTTCAGGTTTCATCGGACGCCGGCTCCGGCTCCGACGCTCACGCCGTCCATGCCGACATCGGCGTCGGCGTTGACCGACGCGCCGTGGCTTCCGATGTTGGCATCGCTGCCGGCGTGGATGCCGTCGGTTCCGATGCCGAACGACATCGACACGTTGGCGCCGTGTTTTTTCGCGGTGTCGGTCGAACCGTCGGCACGATCGGTTTCACGGTTGGTTCCGAACATGCAGCATCCGGTGAGTGACGCCGCAAGCGCGCAAGCGGCAACCGTCGCCGCGATCGATTTCAGTTTGTTTTTTCCGTTCATGTTTCACCTCTTTTTTTGGTTCGCCGTTCGGGTTCAGGTCGTTCCGGCCACGCGGTCGAATCCGTCTTTCCCTTTCGACGCCGCAAAACATAGAAAATCGGATTTTCTTTGTATGTTGGAAGTACAACATATGAAAAAACACCAGTAAAATCAGGCGTTTCGTGCGTCACGACGGTGATTTTCGCACCCGAAAACCAAGGTCGGAACGTCCGGAAACGGGAAAGAATGCGCGTTCGAACATCTGCTATAATCGCGTGACATGAAACGTAAAGTGGATTTTTGCGTGGTCGGCGGCGGCATCGCCGGAATGTGCGCCGCGCTGGCTGCGGCGCGTCACGGTGCGAAAACGCTGTTGATCCAGGATCGTCCGATGCTCGGCGGCAACGCTTCGAGCGAAATCAGAATGCACATCTGCGGCGCGGGAGGACCTAACCGCAGGGAAACCGGCATCGTGGAGGAATTTTTCCTTTCGAACTACCGCTACAACGCTTCGGCGTCGTGGCCGGTGTTCGATTCGGTGCTGCTCGGCATAGCGGATACCGAACCGCTGCTCGAGCTCTGCCTGAATGCAAGCGTGCACGGACTGGAAATGTCCGGCTCCGCGATAAAATGCGTGCATGCGTGGCAGACGACCACGCAGGAAAACATCGAAGTCGAAGCGAAGATTTTCGCGGACTGCTCCGGCGACGCTGTTCTTGCGCCGCTTTCGCGGGCGGACTTCCGCGTCGGTCGCGAAGCGCGCGCGGAATTCAACGAAAGCGAAGCCCCCGTCGAAGGCGATTCGCACACGATGGGCAATTCGCTTCTGATGCAGGCGATGGAACGCCCGACGCCTCAGCCGTTCACGCCCTTCCCGTGGGCTTACGATTACTCCGATCCGAAGAACCGCGCATGGCTTGACGGACGGTGCCTCGACAACCGCGTCGACAACTTCTGGTGGATCGAAGTCGGCGGACTCGGCGACACGATCAAAGACACCGAGAAGAACCGTCTGGAACTGATGAAAATCGTCTACGGCGTGTGGGATTACATGAAGAACCACGCGCCGGAACGCGAACAGTACGCAAACTGGTCGCTCGAATGGGTGGGCCACCTTCCAGGCAAACGCGAAAGCCGCCGTTACATCGGAGATCACGTTCTGACGCAAAACGAGGTCGTCTCCGGCGGATTGTTCAACGACGTCGTCGCCTACGGCGGCTGGTCGATAGACAATCATTTTCCGGAAGGTTTCTACCATGTCGGCGGAGGCACGAAATACACGCACGCGCCGAGTCCGTTCGGCATTCCGTACCGCTGCCTGTATTCCCGCAACGTGCCGAACCTCCTGTTCGCGGGCCGGGACATCTCCTGCACGCATGTCGCGATGAGCGCCACGCGCGTGATGGCCACCTGCGGTCTCGAGGGACAGGCGATAGGAACCGCCGCCGCGATCGCCGTGAAAAACGGAATCGATCCGCGCGACGTCGGAAAAAAACATCTCGCCGAACTTCAGCGCACGCTGCAGGACGACGACTGTCTGCTTCCCGGCAAACCGCTCCGCGAAACGCGCGGACCGTGCGCCTCGGCGAAACTTTCCGGCGGGGAAACCGTGGAACGTCTGCGCGACGGCATGGAGCGCGATTGGGACGACGGCGAACACGCCTGGAACGCGAAACCCGGCGACGCGGCCGAATTTCTTTTCGCGGACGAAACGGAACTTCACGAAGCGCGCATCGTGTTCGACAGCAATCTGAACCGCGGCGAAAAAAACCGCCCGCAGCCGAGCGCCGGAAAATCCCTGCAAGGCCGCCATTTCCGTTTTCTCAACGACTCTCTCGTCGCTCCTCCGGACTCGCTCGTGCGGAATTTCCGCATCGACGCGCTCGGCGCCGACGGAAAATGGAAACCCGTCTGCGAAGTCGAAGACAACTTCCTGCGTCTGGTGAAAGTTCCGTTGAACGCGACCGCGCGCGGCGTGCGGCTCGTTCCTCTTTCGACCTGGGGCGCGGAGCTCGCGCGCACGTTCGCTTTTGAAGTGAAATGAACGAAGTTCCAGTCCTTCCCTGCAACGAAAAAACGTTGAAAACCGCAGCGGAAATCCTGCTCGGCGGAGGCGTGGCCGTCATTCCGACCGATACGGTTTACGGTCTCGCCGCGCACCCGGATTTTCCCGAGGCCGTGGCGCGGTTGTACACGATCAAAGGCAGGGCCGAAGGCAAGCCGATAGCGCTGCTCGCATCATCGGGAGACGCCGCCGAAAAATTTCTCGGAGCGCCGCTGCCCGGGCGTGCGGACGCGCTCGCCAAGGCGCATTGGCCGGGAGCTCTCACCATGGTGCTGCCGAAGGGAGACGGATTCGAAGGACTGCGCGTGCCGGACCACGGTTGGACGCGCCGGCTCATCGAAGCGTGCGGCGGAACGCTGCGCGTCACAAGCGCGAACATCAGCGGACGCGCACCAGCCGTTGATGCGCTCGAATCACTCTCTTCGGTGGGATTGAACGCCGATCTCGTGTGCGACGACGGCGTATCGCCGGGCGGCGTGGCCTCCACCGTCGTGAAAATCGACCGCGACGGTTCGTTGACCGTGCTTCGCCGCGGCGGAGTGGCGGTGGAATGAATTCTCCCGACGACCCGATCGGCTTTTTCGATTCCGGAGTCGGCGGACTCACGGTGCGGCGCGCCGTGATCGAACTGCTGCCGCGCGAAAACACGGTTTATCTGGGCGATTCCGAAAACTGCCCGTACGGCGACAAACCGGTCGAGGTCGTGCGCGGACTCGCGCTCGAACACGTCGGGACGCTCGTCGACCGCGGCTGCAAACTCGTCGTGGTCGCGTGCAACACCGCCACGGCGGCGGCGATAGACGCATTACGCGAACGCTTCGGCGGCGTTCCGATCGTCGGAATGGAGCCTGCCGTCAAACCCGCCGCCGCGACGACCGAAAGCGGTGTCGTCGGCGTGCTTGCGACGGAAGGCACGCGGCACGGACGCCTTTACCGCGAAACGTCCGAAAAATTCGCCTCCGGCGTGAAAATAGTTTTCAGCGCGGCGGGCGATCTCGTGACGCTGGCTCAAAAAGGAGAAACCGAAGGCCCGGCCGCGGAAGAAGCCGTGACGCGGTACGTCGAGCCGCTGCTGAAAGCCGGCGCGGACCGCATCGTGCTCGGCTGCACGCACTTTCCTCTGTTCATGAAAACGATGGAAAAAATCATCGCCGGCCGCGCGGAAATAATAGACCCCGCCCCGGCCATAGCACGCCGCGTCATGTACCTTCTTTCACGCGCGAAGCTGCTGCGCGTCTCGGACGTTCCGCCGAAACACGAAATGCTTTGAACCGGCCGGAAGCCCGGGCGCGCGTATTGCGCGGAACGATTTCAATCGTTATACTCCGCCGCAGAAAAGCAACCACAACAACGGAATATAAACATGGCAAACGCACTCGATGAAATGTCCGGGCCCGTCAACGCCGCCGGCCGCGACGTGAACGTGATCGAAAAACAGCTTCCAGTGAAGGTCGGATTCGGTTCGACGCTGTTCGAAATTCTGCTCTGGGTGTGCGGAATCCTCCCCGGCGTGATTTTCCTTTTCAAGAAAATCGCCGCGAAAAACTATTTCCAGAAACTCGAACAGAAACTGCAGACGGACGCCTCGACGATCGACAACTACCTCGAACAGCGCGTGATCATTCTGCAGGACGTCGCGCGCCTCGTGGAAAAGTCGATCGACCTGGACAAGGACGTCATGAAAACCGTCGCGGCCTTCCGAGGAGGCGCCCGCGCCTCGGGCATGGACCGCAATGAAATCCAGGCGGGTGTCAGCGGCGCGATCGGGCGGCTGTTCCCGCAGGTCGAAGCCTATCCCGAGCTCAAAGCCCACGAAACGATAACAAAGGCCATACAGCAGGACGCTTATCTTCAGAAAGAAATAACCGCCGCCCGCGCGCTCTACAACGACACGGTCAACCAGTGGAACACCGACGTGTTCTCGTGGCCCACGAAACAAATCGTCGCCGCGCGCGCCGGATACACCACGCGCATTCCGTTCTCCGCCGACGCAGCGACCAAGGCGCGCGCCCGCGAGGTGTTCTTTTGATTGAAGACGTCTACGAGCCGCTCGCGCGCTACCGCGATGAATTCAAAGATGAATTCGCGCGGCGGGCGCGCGAAAAATTTGAAGAACTGACGACAAAATCCGGCATCGACATCGACGCGAACCGGAAACAGGTCGCCGCCATCCGAAAACTCGAAAAAGAACTTGCCGCGGCGGAGTCCCGTTGCGGCACGCTCGCCTTCTGGAAGGGTTTCGGTTTCACCGCAGGCGTAATCGCGGTCTTCGCCGCATTCGTTTTCCACAACCTCGGCAACGACGATGCGATGAAGATTTCCGCCATCGTCGCCGCCGCCTGCCTCACGCTCGGTTTCGTTCTGATGAATCCGCACGGCCGGGCGCGAAAAATCGCCGAAATCCAAAAAAGAAAACTCGATTCGGCGATGGAAATCGCGTGGCAGCAGATGCAGAATCTCAACGCTCTGTACACGTGGGACATTCCGGTGCGTCTGATCGAAGCGACGGTGCCGCGGCTGCAGTTCGATCCGTTTTTCTCCGCGAAACGTCTTGAAGACCTCAGAACGCACTGCGGCTGGGACGACGCGTTCAACGACGGGCGCTCGATACTCGGCGCGCAGTCCGGCGTCATCAACGGAAACCCGTTCGTGTTCGGCGAATACGTGCAGCAGGACTGGGGCGAAGAGGTCTACGAAGGGAAACTGACGATCCACTGGACCGAATGGACGACGGATGAAAAAGGCCGTCCGCAACGCATCCACCGCACGCAGGTTCTCACCGCAACGGTGACAAAGCCGAAACCCGTGTACGGCAACACGAAGGTACTGATCTACGGAAACGACGCGGTGCCGGCGCTTTCGTTTTCCCGCACGCCGTCGGATCTGTCCGGCATCGGCGACGGCGTCGTGGCGCGGATGCGCAAAAAACGGCGGCTCAAGAAACTCGAAAAGTTTTCCAGAAATCTCGACGACGAAAGCCAGTTCACTCTCATGGGCAACCGCGAGTTCGAAACGCTTTTCCACGCGAAGGACCGCGACAACGAGGTGGAGTTCCGCGTGTTGTTCACCGCACTCGCGCAGGTGCAGATGCTGCTCCTCATGAACGACCGTGAAGTCGGCTACGGCGATGACTTCGAATTCCGCAAATCGCGCAAAATAAATCTGCTCGTGCCGCAGCACCTGCAGCCGGCGGCGATCGAAATCCAACCGTCGGATTTCTTCAATTGGAATTACGATTCCGCGGCGGAAAACTTTTACGATACGAACGAGAAGTTCTTCAAAGACATTTACTTCGCCATGGCACCGCTTCTGGCGATTCCCCTGTACCAGCAGACGCAGCCGCAGGGCGACGTCTGGGGGGAGGTTTCTCCGGAAGACGAATCGTCGTTCTGGGAACACGAAGCCAACGCCAACATGCACGGCGACGAAATTTTCAAACACCCAGACTGCATCACGCGCAGCATTCTCAAAACGCGGCTTTCGTCGCGCGAAGACGGCATCGATGAAATCGCTGTCACGGCTTACGGTTTCCGCGGAGAACGCCGGCGCGAATACGTGCCGACGTACGGAGGCGACGGCCGTCTGCACGATGTTCCCGTGGACTGGATCGAATATTTTCCGGTCTCACGCACATCGAACATGACGCTTTCCGAGAACGGAGAGTCCAAAGAATCCTTCTCGGCCGGATACAATGAATCGCAGGCCGTCGCGTTCCGCCATTCGATCCATTCGTATCTGAAGTTCAACGGCCGGTGAAATCCGCGGCGCCGACGCGCGGCGTCAAAGCGACGTCGCGTCTTCGTTGACGCAGATGCAGATCGAAAAACCGGTCGGCCCGTGGCCGTTCTCAAGACGCATCAGCATCGTGTTCCGGCCCTTGCGGAAATGAACGCGGCGGAATCCTTCGTCGATTTTCCATTCCTTGAGGTTGTTGCCGGAACCCCATATCGGCAGATCGTTGAGCCACACGTCCGAACGGTCGTCCGAACCGATCGCGACCCAAAGATCGCAGTCCCGGTCCACGAACACTTCCGTGTACGCGTACCAGATGGCGTATTCCTGCGAATACGACGGCAGCACCTCCGCGCGCGAACCCTTGTGGCTCAACGACGAGCGGCTCTGCCTGTATTCCCAGCGCAGCGTTTTTCCGTCCTTGCCGGGATACGTCGCATCGAGATCTATCACCGATTCCGGCGGAAATTTCCGACGGAGATTTATGCGTCCGGGATTCGGAAACGGTCCGATGACGTACCAGCTGTTGACGAACATCCAGCTTCCCGGGATCCCGTCGCCGACGTCGGTTTCAAGATTCAAAACGTTGCCGGGGATCAAATCGTCCCGCGTGCCCGCTATCTGAGGCGCCGACACCGCGTGAACACGACCGCCGGAACCGCGTTTCGGCGGCTCGCGCACACCCGCCCCGCCGGCTGTTGCAGGAGAAAATTCCGGCGACCCTTCCGCGCTCTCTTCGTCTCTCGTCATCAACGCCGCTATGTCCTGCACTTTGCCGGACGAATCCTCCGCGGCGGCCTGCTGCATGGCGACCGAATAATCGGCCTCGTCGTTCATCTGCGCCAGACGCGCTTCGCGGGCTTCATCGCTCGAACGCAGCTCGAAATCGGACTTTTCCAACCACGGAATGGTTTTGCCCATGTCGCGAACGGAACTCTTTTCGCTTTCATCCGTCGGCACAAGAGCCATCGCTTCAAGCATCATGGAAACCGCGGTGTCGACGATGTTGTCCGCTTCGCGGACCACGTCCATCTGCGCCTCTTTCTGGAGGTCGAGTTCCTCCTTCGTGCGCGGTTTTTTCTCGATCGCCTCTTTTTTCTCTTCGGAAATCTCCATCCGCACGGACTTCGCGACGTCGGTAAGTTTCTGCGCGGCCTCAAAACTCATTTTGCGCTCGATGGCCGTCTGCGTCGCCTTGATGTCCTTGAACGACTCCGTGATTTCGTCCTCGATCTGCCGGGCGGTTTCATACGCCTCCGCAAGCGTGAGCCGCGAAACGTTCTTTGTGACGAGCCGGTTTTCGGTCCGGTTTTCATCGACGAGTTTCTCGGGCTTGGCGACTTCGGATTCGAGAACGAGCTTGAGTTTTTCGATCTGTTCGGCGACGCGGTTTTGATCCGCCCGGGCGTTTTCGAGTTTTTTCGGCGCCGCATTCAGATCCGTTCCACGCACGACTTCCGAAAGCGCCTCTTTGCGTTTCTTGTTTTCTTCGAGTTTGGCGTTGGCCCTGTCGAGTTTCCATTTTGCGTCACGCATCGTGCGATCGGCTTCGGCGCGTTCACCGCGGGCCTTGTTTTCGGCATCGCGCGCTTTGCGTTCCTCTTCTCTTCTTGTTTTGACGTTCTCTTCTGAAACGCGCGCGTCTTCTCTGGCTTTGTCGCGGTCGGCGACCGCACGGCCGGCGTCCGCAACGGCTTTTTCCCTGTCGGTTTTGGCCTTCGTTTCGTCAGCGACGGCTTTTTTCTCGGCATCCTTGGCCTTGCGCTCTTCTTCGCGGGCCTTGCGTTCGTCCTCGTTCGCCTTTTTTTCGTTCTCGCTCTTGAGAGCTTCGGCCTTTGCAAGTTTTTCGCCCGCCGCGGTCAACTGCTTTTGGGCGTCGGCCATGCGCTTCGAAGCATCGGATTCGCGGCGTTTGGCGTCATCCTCGCGACGTTTGGCGTCGGATTCGCGCCGCTTGGCGTCTTCCTCGCGACGTCTTGCGTCATCGAGCCGTCTTTTAGCGTCGGATCCGCCGTTTTGATTTTCGCGGACCTGTTTCACGGCCGACTCAATGTCTTTATCCGCCTGATTTCGCTTTTTCTCCGCCTCTTCGTACCGGGGTTTCTGTTCGTCTATCTCTTTCTGGGCGTCGCGGATGCCGTTCATGATTTCGTGCATCTGCGACAGCTTTGAGCCGACGTCCGACGCCTCGTTGGAAGCGTTGGCCTGCATTTTCGCGACCTCGATCTGCGCATCGCGCAGATTTTCCGCCGCGGAAGCGGTCTTTTCGTAACCCGCGAATTCAGCGGTGACCTGGGCGCGGTCGAGCGCGTTCTGAATCACCGCGAGCGATTCGTTGAGTTTCTGCGACCGGTCCCAGTAAATCGCATCGGAGGAAGACTTCAGCGTTTTCGCGCGTTCCGCGTCGTCGAGATCTTTCTTCGACTCGTCGGAAATCCGTTTCGAAAGCTCGAGAATCTCCTTCTGGCGAGATTTGACCGCGGCGGTCTGCGCCTTCGCGTCGTCCACCGCTTTTTCGATGATTTCCTTCGCCGTTTCCGCGGAGGATTCAGCGAACGAATCGTAGTCGCTCTGCAGCTCCTCCTTCATCAGATCCATGTTGTGAAGCACGGCCTGCAGCGCCTCGAGCTGACTGAGCAGCTCGTTCACGCGTGCGCGCGAAAGACTGTCGCCGATCTGTTCGATTCTGTCCGCCGAAAGATCCTCCGCCGGATTGGCGCGCGTCTCTTTTTCCTCCGGAATGATGAGCTCGCGCACCGGCGTGAACATCACCAGAATCACGAAAACAAGACCGTGCATCGCGAGCGACAGCACGCTCCACGCCGGTCCCGCGCGGCGCCGGCGGCGTTCACGCCGGCGGATGTCGTCGGACAGTAGCTTCGCGGACGCCGTGGCGGAGTCCTGCGGATTTTTGTCTGAAGCGGAATCCATTTCCGGGCCTTCCGTCATTTTTTCGCCGGCAGATCCGTGGCGGTGTGTATGCCGACCACGGTGAGACCTTCGCCCTGACACGTGTCCAGCACCTGCACG
>JAZUJQ010000016.1:0-3345 GCA_045642845.1 Kiritimatiellia bacterium | reverse complement strand
CTGGAAAGCATCACGGACTCCGCCCGCATCACGCGCCGTCTGGAGCGGATCGCGCGGTCCATCCGCGGCGCGGTGGACACCCCGCCACGGGCGTGGCAGGGTTTCACCATTCCGCTCGCCTTGCACGGCTGGACGGCGGATGACCCTGATGCGCTCGCTCTCTCCAATCCGGACGGGAAAGGTCTCCGCGCGAGTAACCGCCTGAAGTCCGGCTCCGCCGTTTGCCGCACTCCTCTGTTCACGCCGCGCGAATTGACAAAAGGCGCCTACGCCGCGAACACCGTTCCCGTCGCCTATCCCGGCGAAACGATCCGCGTTCGCTACACCGGCGCAGCGAACGCCGAAGGCAACGTCAGGCTCGAAGCGCTCGCGTGCGACGAAACGGTTCCGCATGTCGCCGCCGAAGCTCCGGCGTCGGGACGCCACGAGATTTCCGTACGTCTCGCCGACTCGCGCACGCCCTGGTCGGAACTGGCCCTTTCAATCCCGGCGGGAGCCGAAATCACGGTCGAGCGCGTGTCGCACGGCGGCACGGCGGCCGTGCGGTTCGGTGAAACGCTTCCGCTCGATGACGAAAACCGTCCGCAGGGCTGGATTTCATCGATCGACATCTGCGGGTTCGGACCTCAGGCCATGCTCTGCTCGGCGCCCGTCGGCATGATCACCATCGGCACGCGCGACTGGACGGATGAATCCATCAGCGCCGAACTCGCGCGGCACTCCGCCTCTCCGTTCGGACTGGTCGTGCGCAGGCAGGGTCTGCGGCGGTGCTACATGGCCCTGTACGACGGAACGGAAATGCGCATCGTCAGGCGCCGCGACGACACCGACACGGTTCTCGCACGCAAACGCATCTCGCTGTCCGATGAAACGCATCACCGGTGGCGGTTCACCGCGCGCGGCGGAGAACTGACCCTATGCATCTCCGGGAAGAAAATTCTTTCAGCGCATGACACCGCCTTTTCCGGCGGCGGGGTCGGTTGCGTTCTCGAATGCGGCTGCCAGTACGTGCGGAACATCGCCGTCCGGGCGAAAATCAGAGAATAGCCGAAGCCGCGTCCGCCGAACGAAAACCGCCGGCAGAACGCAGTCCGTCACGCTCCGCCGTTTCCGCGTGATCTGCGACCCGCGACCGCCGCCGGCGCAATGCGCGCGACGCCCGGTCCGGACAGCGAGCTGTGACCGAAACCGTCCTTGGAAGCGACGATCTGCGTGCGGATGCGGTCGGCGACCGCGGCGATGTGGCTGATGACGCCAAGCAGACATCCCGCGCCCTGCACGTGTTCAAGCGTGTCTATCGCCCGCTCAAGGGGCTCGCCTTCCAAAGTGCCGAATCCTTCGTCGAGAAACAGGTTTTCCATCCGTTCGCTTCCGCGGGTCATCTCGGAAAGCCCGAGCGCAAGCGAAAGGGACACCTGGAAAATTTCACCGCCCGAAAGATTCCGCACGGTGCGTTCGGCGCCGCCGGATTCCGCATCGATGATTTCAGGCAACAGCCCGAACCGATCGGATCTGCAGACGATTTTTTCGGGTGCGTCCCACTTCATCGAATACCGTCCGCCGGACATCAACAGAAGGTGCGGATTCGCCCGATCGAGCAACCGGCGGAACGTGAAGCCGTTGGCGTAATTGCGGAACCGGAAGCCGTCGGTGCCGCCGAAAAAGCCGTCGAGCGTCTTCCATATCGATGCCTCCTCCTTGGCGGCAAGAAGTTCCTGCCTCAGCGACCCGAGATGTTTCCGGTTCGCGTCGTCCGCATCCAGCTCGGAGCGGATGGACCCCAGATTCCGGTTGATTTCGTCGCGGCGGGCGTCGACCGTCCGCTTTTCATCGACGACCTCCTCTTCGGAGCGCGGCGTGGCGTCGACGCTGGCATCGTGCGCGGCCTGACCGGCCTCAAGCGCCGTCCGACGGTTTTTCAGAGCCGCGTTTTCGTCGTGCAGCGCGTCCCGTTCGTTCCGGGCTTCATTGAAACCTTCCCCGTCCCAACAGGATTCCCCCCACGTTTCCTCGTCCGTGAACCCGGCCGCCGCGAGCTTTCCGCCGAAAACGTCCTCCGCCGTCCGCAACTCCGTCTCGGCGTTCAGACGGGCCGATTCGGCCGCACGACATTCCTCCTCGGCGGAATTCAGCGCATCATTCAGCCGATTCAGAATCTCTTCGGCTTTCCGCTTCTCGTTTTCGGCTTTGGAAAACACGTTTAACACTTCGTCGGTGCGCGCCGCCGGATCGGGAACGCCGAGTTCTTCGAAAACCTTTTTCGCGGCGGCGCACTCCGCACGCGCGGACTTCTCCGAAGCATCGGCTTTCTCAACTTCCCGCTCCGCGGCTTCCAGACGGCTCCCGGCTTCCGCCAGATTCCGCGCGGCCGAATCAACCTCGCTTTTCGCACCCGCGAGATCGGCGCTGCATTGGGACTTCAGGTCGGAAAGGCGCGCGCTTTCCGTTTCGAGAGACCGGTTCAAAGCGTCGTATTCGCGGCGGGCGGCGTCACGGCGGCCGCGCACCGCACCGACATTGGCCTCTTCGTCGCTCAACGCGCGTTTAGCGACCTGAAGCGCTTCTTCCATACCGTCGAAAAGCGAAAAAAGGACATTCGTATGATACACGTTTCCGCAGAGCGGGCACGTGTCGCCGTCATGAAGATGGGAGTGTTGTTCCTCCAACCCTCGCGACCGGTCTGCGAGCTCCTTGTTTTTCGAGGCGATTTCAACGCTCTCCTTCAATTGCGGCAGACGCGCATTGAATGCCGTCTCGGCGTCGGACAAGGCGAGTTCCGCCGCCTCGTACGCCTCGCGAGCGGCTTCCGAACGTTCACGCAACGGCTGAATGTCCGAGTTCAGCTTCTCCAAATCCAAAAGATTCCGAACCGAACGATGACCGCCCAGTCATTCAGGGATCCTGCGGGAGCCGGCTGACGACGAAAGACATTCGACGAGCGCCTTCGCTTCGATTTCTTCAGCGCGTTTTGCATCCAGATTTTTCTTCTCGCCGGCGACCCGTTCCACGGCGGCCGCACGCCGTTCCTCCGCGTGTTTCAGTTCGACCGAAAGACGGTCGTATTCCGCCTTCGCCGTGCGCGCCAGAGCAACCAGGGCCAGATCGGAATCCCTTTTTTCAGCCGCCGCTTCCAGCGCGGAAGAGGTCTCCTGAACCGCCCGTTCCGCTTCCGGCCGTTTTTCCGAAACCGACGCCAGATTGGCGCGGCGGGATTCCTCCGTCCGCCGGGCCGACGAAGCTTTGTCGCGAGCCGCTTTCAGTTCGGCGGCGTCGACCTTGAGCGCATTGGCTTTCTCCGCCGCCGCCAGCCGCGCGGCCACCGCCGCAAACGCCATCATCATCAGT
>JAZUJQ010000015.1:0-3337 GCA_045642845.1 Kiritimatiellia bacterium | reverse complement strand
CGCCGGCGCCGCGGACATGCGCAAACACAACGCGGTCTGGCGCTACGCGGACACGGTGCTGGACAGCCTCGGCGGCCGTCCGTGGCTCGTCACCTCCGGCGTCTTCGACAACAACCTGCGCCTCCGCGCCGCCGAACGCGGCATCGAGCTGCACACGCTCGACGTCGCCGACCCCAACACCGCCAACGCCACGCTCGACGTGAAACGGTTCCTGCCGTCGACACGTCTCAAGAACATGGCGGAAATCGGCGTCGTCCCCCTGATCAAGGAATGGATCATGCGCCGCGACGACGCGCACAAGTGCATGGCGTTCTGCGTTTCGCCCGACATCTGGCACATGGGCGACTACGAAACGCTTCCGAACGGGCTGGTCCACGTCGGCGTCCCCCGCGGCGAGTACGCGGAAGCGCTTTCCGGCGACTTCGACAAGGGCTGCCTCGAAACCATCGACGCCTTCGCCGGCGATCTCGACCGCGTCGGCGACGCCGACTACGCGCGTCTGCGCTTCTACGCGCGGCTCGTGCGCAGCGCGGTTTCCTTCGTCGGCAACAACACCGCCTACTTCCTGGATTCGGACGACCGCCGCGAGGAGGCCTTCGCCATTTACGCGAAGATCCGCGAGTTCGATCCGAACAACATCGCGTGCATGCTCAACTGGGCCACGATGGTGCAGCAGAACGTGCACCCCGAATGCAAAGCGCAGGTCATCGAAGCGCTCGAAGAGTTCAAAAAGAAGAACTCGTCGCCGCCCGAAATCTGGGCGCTCTCGTCGTATTTCGGATTCGTCTCGTCCCCGAGCGCGTTCGTGCGCCTCGGCTGGACCTGGGCCCTCTCCGGCCAGTCCAACCTCGCCATTTACTCGCTCAACAAGGCGATCGGCGACATCGGTCAGCGCGACCGCCGCGAAACCAAACGCATCCGCGCGCTGATGGCCGACGTGTACATGAAAAACGGCGACTATTCCAACTCCGAAGCGAATTACCTCCAGCTGCTCGAAGAGAATCCGAAGAACATCGCCGCGCTCATCGGCCTCACGCGCATCTGCGCGATCTCCGGCCGCTTCACCGAAGCCAACGGATACCTCGAACGCGCCGAAAAGGCCGGCTACCAGCATGAACGCGTGCTGTTCGAACGCGCCGCCGTGGACATCGCCGCCGGCGACATCGACCACGCGCGCGTGCTCGCCACGCGCCTCGTCGAACTGATGCCCAACGATCAGGCGGCCTGCGGCATGCTCGCTTCGGTCTATTTCGAGTCCTACGCGAAAGCGGAGACCGAAGAGGAACGCAAGGACCTGCTCAAGAAGCTCACGAAGCTTTCCGACGGAATGTTCAAGTCCGCCGGTCCCGAGGACTTCCGCGCGCTGTTCGTCCGCGGACGCATCGCGATGCTCGAAGGCAAGTTCGCCGACGCCCGCGACGATTTCATTTCCGCGCTGCAGTTCTCCACGGACATGGACGCCATCTCGGTGCTCGACCTCATCCTGCGCATGGACTTCGCGCTCATCGACAAAGCCGCCGCCTCGCGGCACGCCAAGGCCATCCTCGCCCGCGACGCCGACAACGCGCTCGGCAACTACATTCTCGGCTCGCTCGCGCTCGAAAGCGAACGCTACGAATCCGCCGAAGACTACCTGCAGCGCGCGCTCGCCCGCAACCCGGAGTACATCGAGGCGCTCAACGATCTGGCCATGGCCAAGATCTACATGCACCGGATCGACGAGGCCGACGCACTCGTCCGCAAGGCGCTCGAACTCGAAAACGACAACTACGGCATCTGGGACACGCTCGGCTGCGTGCACCTCGCCCGCAAGGACTACGCCGCCGCGCACAAGGCGTTCGACACCGCGGTCAAGCTCACCGACCGCGATCCGCGCGTCCACCTGCACCTCGCGCTCGCGCTGCTCGGTCAGGGCGAAACGGCACGCGTCCGCGAAATCGCGAACAAGCTCGCGCCGGTCTCCGGCGAATTCCACGGACAGGACGCGCGCGATTACAGCGAAATCATGCAGAGTCTCGTGGCGCTCAAACGCTGACGCGCCGCAACGGACGCACATCGCCATGAAAAAACAGAAAATCGGAATCGTCGGCGGCGGCCGTTTCGGACTCACCCTCGCCGAGGCGCTCGTCTCGAACGGATGCGACGTCACTCTGGTGGACAAATCCTGGGACGTCATCCAGGGCCTGGCCGAATCTTCGATCCGCGCGGTCCAGGGCGACGCCACCGTGCCCGGCATGCTCAAGGACGCCGGGTTCGCCGACTGCGGCATCGCCGTCGTGGCCATCGGTTCCTCCCTCGAAGCGTCCACGCTCGCCACGATCGCGTGCAAGGACATGAAGATTCCACGCGTCATCGCCAAGGCCGGATCCGCCGTGCACGGCCGCGTGCTCTCGCGCATCGGCGCCGACAACGTCATCTACCCCGACCGCGACCGCGCCTACCGCCTCGCCGAATCCATCCTCCACCGCAACCCGATCGATTTCTTCGAAATCGCCGAGGGCTACTCCGTGGCCGAGATTTCGGTTCCCGCGCAGCTCGTGGGCAAGACGCTGATCGAGGGCAACGTCCGCCAGACGCTCGGGCTCACCGTGCTCGCCATCCGCCGCGTCGCGGACGACGAAACCAAACCCCGCACTCCGATCATCGCCTGCGGCAGCGAAACGCTCCGCGACGACGACCGTCTCGTCGTCTTCGGCCCGGACAAGGCGCTCGATCCGCTGGTCGACTGACAATCCCGCTTCCACGAAATGATCCGCACGTCCGTACAGCACCTCGCGCCATACGTCCCCGGCGAACAGCCGAAGATGAAGCGCATCGTGAAACTCAACGCGAACGAAAACGCGTACCCGCCGTCGCCCAAAATCGCGCAGGCGCTCGCTTCGTTCGATCCCGCGCAGCTGCGGCTGTATCCCGATCCGACGTTCAACGGACTGCGCCACCTGCTCGCACGCCGCTACGGGTGCAAGGATTCGAACATTTTCGTCGGCAACGGTTCCGACGAGGTTCTGCGCCTCGCGACGGACGTGTTCTGCCGCAACGCCGCGCACATAGGCGTTTTCGATCCGTCCTATTCGCTCTATCCCGTGCTGTCGGACATCCGCGAAGCGCCGCTCGACCGCTTTCCCCTCCCCGCATCCGACGACGAGCTCGCCTCGCTGCATCTGCCCGATCCCGCCCCCGACCTGTTCTTCCTGGTGAATCCCAACGCCCCGACCGGCACGCGCTTCGGCATGGAGGCGATCCGCGCGTTCGCCCGCAATCACGCGGACATGACGCTCGTCGTCGATGAGGCGTACGCGCTTTTCGCCGGCGCCGACTGCCTGCGCCTCGCGTTCGA
>JAZUJQ010000014.1:0-2906 GCA_045642845.1 Kiritimatiellia bacterium | reverse complement strand
CCCGTGCACGGAGTTTCCGCCCGCGTCTTTCGCGAAATGCGCGCCCGCGCTGACCCACGTGCCGACGTCGTCCCACCCGAAATCGCCGCGCGCGGCGACGAGGTTGTCCGCCTTTTCCATGACGGCGTAGTCGACGCTTATTTTCTCGATGCCGGCGTACTCGGCCTTGAAGAGCGCGGCGAAACCGGGCTTGCCGAACGCATCGCGCAGTTTAACGTATGTCGAATGCAGGGCCGGACGGAATTTCTCCAGCGCCGCGGCGAACACGCCGGCGCGCCACACGAACATCCCGGAATTCCACGAAAACCTCCCGCTTTCGACGTAGGTCGTGGCCGTGCCGAGGTTCGGCTTCTCCACGAAACGCTTGACTTTGCGGAAGCCGCGCGGCAGTCCCTTCCCGGAAACCGGCGCTCCGGCCTCGATGTATCCGTATCCCGTGGCCGGGAAGGACGGCTTGATCCCGATGACGCTCATCACGGGCTTCTTCGCCGTGATTTCGGCCGCGGCCGCGAGCGTTTCGCGGAAACGCTTCGAATCCGCGATGAGATGATCGGCGGTGAGTATGCAGACCGTCGCGTCCTCGCCGCCCAGCGACGCCACCCAGGCCGCCGCCGTGGCGCCCGCCGCCGCGGTGTCCCGCCCCTGCGGCTCGCCCAGAATCCGCTCCGGCGCGAGCATCGGCAGCGCCTTGCGCGTCGCGCGCACGAGATCCGCCGACGTGATCACGAGCACGTGCGACGGCGCCACGAGTCCGCGCAGACGGTCGACCGCGTGCGCGATGAGCGGCTTGCCCTCGAACAGATCGACGAACTGCTTCGGACGCGAATGACGGCCCACCGGCCAGAAACGCTCCCCCCGTCCGCCGGCCAGGATGACCGCGTAGATGTTCTGCTTGGCTTTCATGGGGGCCATTCTAGCACATTCGCGCCCGCCGGCGGACGCGGCCCGGAACGCCGGGGAATATCGCCGCGCGATATGCTAGAATCACGCCTCGTGCGGCCGCACCGGCACACGCTGCAAACAAAGGAGAAACGAACATGGAAATCTCTAAGGACATCAAATACGTCGGCGTGAACGATCACAAGATCGATCTGTTCGAAGGTCAGTACGTCGTGCCCAACGGCATGGCTTACAATTCCTACGCCATCCTGGATGAAAAGACCGCGGTCGTCGACACGGTCGACGCACGCTTCACGCACGAGTGGCTCGACAACGTCCGCGACGCCCTCGCCGGCCGCGCGCCGGATTATCTGATCGTGCACCACATGGAGCCTGATCACGCCGCCAACATCGCCGTGTTCATGGATCTGTACAAGTCCGCGACCGTCGTCTCTTCCGCCAAGGCGTTCGCCATGATGCAGAACTTCTTCGGCACCGACTACGCCGACCGTCGCATCGTCGTCGGAGAGGGTTCCACGCTCGCGCTCGGCCGCCACTCGCTGACGTTCGTGACCGCGCCGATGGTGCACTGGCCCGAGGTGATCGTCAGCTACGATTCGTGCGCCAAGGTCCTGTTTTCGGCGGACGGCTTCGGAAAGTTCGGCGCCAACGACGTCGAGGAGGACTGGGCGTGCGAAGCCCGCCGCTACTACATCGGCATCGTCGGCAAATACGGCGCGCAGGTGCAGGCGCTCCTCAAAAAAGCCGCGGCGCTCGACATCGCCGTGATCTGCCCGACGCACGGCCCGGTGCTGAAGGAAAACCTCGGCTACTACATCGGCCTCTACGACACGTGGTCTTCATACGCCGTCGAAAGCGAAGGCGTCGTAATCGCGTACACGTCCGTCTACGGCCACACCAAGGCCGCTGTCGAACAGCTCGCCGAAAAACTCAAGGCCAAAGGCGCCCCGAAGGTCAGCGTCTTCGACCTGGCCCGCGACGACATGGCGGAGGCCGTCGAGGACGCCTTCCGCTACGGCAAGCTCGTGCTGGCCACGACGACGTACAACGCCGACGTCTTCCCGTTCATGCGCTCGTTCATCGAACACCTCACCGAACGCAATTTCCAGAACCGCACCGTGGCGCTCGTCGAAAACGGCAGCTGGGCCCCTCTCGCCGCCAAGGTGATGTCGTCCATGCTCGCGAACTCGAAGAACCTGCGCTTCTGCGAGAACACCGTTCACATCAAGTCCGCGCTCAACGCCGAAAGTTCCGCGCAGCTCGAAGCGCTCGCCGACGAGCTCTGCCAGGACTACAAGAACGTCCAGGAAAAAACCGCCGACAAGAACAATCTCAAGGCGCTGTTCAACATCGGCTACGGTCTCTACGTCGTGACGTCGAAGGACGGCGACCGCGACAACGGCCTCATCGTCAACACCGTGAGCCAGGTCACGAGCACCCCGAACCGCATCGCGGTCACGATCAACAAGCAGAATTACTCGCACCATGTCATCCGGCAGACCGGCGTGATGAACCTCAACTGCCTGTCGCAGGACGCCAAGTTCGATGTTTTCGAACGTTTCGGCTTCCAGAGCGGCCGCACGGTCGACAAGTTCAAGGGCCTCGAAATCCACCGCTCCGACAACGGGCTCGTGTTCCTCTCCCAGGCGGTCAATTCGTTCATGTCGCTCAAGGTGGAGCAGTACGTGGATCTCGGCACCCACGGGATGTTCATCTGCTCGATCACCGAGTCGCGCGTCCTCTCCAACGTCGAAACGATGACCTACACGTACTACCAGAACAACGTGAAGCCCAAACCCGCGACCGAGGGCAAAAAAGGCTGGGTCTGCAAAATCTGCGGCTACATCCACGAGGGAGACGAGCTGCCCGACGATTTCGTCTGCCCGCTCTGCAAACACGGCCCCGCCGATTTCGAGCGACTCGCCTGAGGCGGAGTCCCGCAAAAGGATGACCGAATGACCGGAGTTTCACGTAAGAGTTCCATCCTCGACGGGTTCGCCGAGCCG
>JAZUJQ010000013.1:0-1696 GCA_045642845.1 Kiritimatiellia bacterium | reverse complement strand
CGTCGAGCCGCAGATACGCTGCGGCGTCGTAGATCTGGTGCAGCACGGCGTCGTCCGGCACCGCCGGGACGATGACCTGGATCGCGTCCGCGCCCGTGCCGTAGGAACGCGGCACCTGATACGGATCGATGATGAAGTCGTTGCGCAGCACGGGAAGACTCACGGACTCGCGCACCGCGATCATGTCGGCGATGGCGCCGCGGTAATAGTGCTGCTCGGTCAGCACCGCCACGGCTGACGCGCCGCCGAGTTCGTACTCCCGGGCCAGCGCGCCCGGGTCGATCTCCGAGTTGATCATGCCGCGCGTAGGCGATGCGCGCTTGATTTCGCCGATGATCATCGTGCGGTCCGTGGAAGCCGAAAGCGCGGCGATGAAACCGCGCGGGGAATCGACGCGCTCGCGCGCCAGACGATCCGCGTCGTTCGGACCGAGAGCCGCTTTCATCGCCTCGTTCCGCGCGCGCACGGTCGCGAGTATCTGGTTCAAATAAGGATTCATCCTGAAACCCTCCGGGGAAAAGCCCAAAACGCGCCGCGGAATCGCGGTGCTCTGGCTGTCGGAAATCCTAGCAAAACACCCCCCCGCGTTCAATACTCGCGCCGCCGCCCAAGTAACGCGGGAATCTGGACCCGGGCCCGGTTTGCGCCGTGACTTTGATTTCAATGCAATGGCGGCATGAAGAGGATGTTCTTCGCGTTTTTCGCCGCGCTCGTTTTCACGGCCGCCGGATCGTCCGCGTTTTCCCTGCCGTCGCCTGAGGACGGCGTCTTCGCCGACACCGAATGCGCGACGAACGCGCCGCCCTGGTTCGTTTCAGGCTCCGCGAACGTTTTTTCGGCGACGCTTTCGCTGACCGCAACGCCCACGTGCACGAGAACGACATCGTGACAGGGCGCGTGTCGGTGACCGCCATGGCGCCGTCGGGAGACGGGCCGTCCGTGATCCTGTACGAAATGCGCCGCGGCGACGACGTGGAAGCGGAAGATCCGTTCATCGCGGAACTGCCGGTATGGGCGATAGATCCGGTGTTCGAACCGATAACGACCGAACGTCACCAATCGATTGGACGTGAAATATTTCACCGTCGTCACCAACTCGTTCGGGAACGCGGCGGCCGGCGAATGACTGAATCTTGCAGCAAATGAAAACAACCGCAATGCTGTTGGCATACCGTTCGCTCGCATGCGCCGAACCCGCGCAATCGGCTTTCGCAGTTGAGTTTGCCGTCCCAGACCGATTCCGCCGAACGCAGGTCGAATCTTGACATAGCGAATGGAACGCTGTAAGAGTCCGTTCTGGACGGCTGAGACCGCTGGGACGCAGTCGCAATGGTCTCAGCTGTCGCAGATGTCCCGGCAATCGGGAAATTGCGTGATGTTAAAAACAATCACACAAAAATTCTGCGGCTGAACGCCGCGAAGCAAGGCGGAGCGGTAGCGGAGCATGTTTGACAGCCGTCGGAGTTTTTCACCCCGCACCTTGGCAACCCGCGCAATTGCTCCGTTTGAAAAGAAACTCCGATCCGTGGCGCTCCCGCTACCGCTCCGCAGAATGTTTTTCGCCACGCATCCCCGATTCAGCGCGCACGGAATTCGGAACGGAACAGAATAACTCGACCGCAATCGATTGCACTCGACCGCGGTCGACTCGGTTTCCATCCCGCCAAAATTCTGCGGCTGAACGCCGCGAAGCAAG
>JAZUJQ010000012.1:0-2544 GCA_045642845.1 Kiritimatiellia bacterium | reverse complement strand
AAAGAGGACGCCCGAACAAGATGATTTTTATCATTTAATGAATGGTAGATTTTGTGGAGAAGCCTGGAGTTGCGGCCGGCGAAGAAGATCATGCGGGATTTCGCGACGGAAGCGACGATGTCGGAATCGACGGCGGCGTTGAGAATCGCGTCGAGAGCGGCGGCGGCCTTCGCCTGCGCGGCGCCGAGGTCGAGCTTGCAGAGACCGGCGAGGAGCGCTTCGTAGACGAGCGCCTGTTCCACGACGCTCTTGGTCGCGGCGACGGCCTGTTCGCCGCCGCACTTGAGGACGACGGAGTGGGGGCATTCGGTCGCGATCGGGGTGCCGGGCGTCGCGGTGACTCCCCAGACCTCCGCGTTGCCGGCGGCGACGAGCTTGCGGACCAGCGTGAGGGCTTCCTTCGTGCGGCCGGAATTCGAGGCCACCATCACGGCGGCGTCGGAAAGATCGTATTCGCACGCCTGGTACGAGCCCCGCGTGTACGCGGGAAGTTTCAGACCGTGGCGGAGCGCGAGGTCCAGGAACGCATGCGCCGGCAGGATGCGCGACGAGCCTTCGCCGGTGAGCAGGAGCTTGCTCTTGCGGAGCGCGGAGGCCGCCATTTCGGCGCCGATGGAGAAATCGAAATCGCGCAGCACCGCTGCGGTTTCGCGCATTTCGGAAACGAGATGTGAATCGTTCATTTTGTTTGGTGTGTTTTGATGTTAAAACTGTCTGCGGAAGGTGTTGCCGAAGTACGAGAAGAGGAAATCCTCCACGGTCTCGACCATGTATTTGTTGGACGTTATCTCCGAGAACTTCTCGAAATTCAGTTTGCCGGCGTAGCGGACGACGGGCGGAAGCTGCGCCTCGCGCGCGCGACCGCGCCAATCGTTCGGCACGAGGCCTTCGTTGATGAACGACTGCACGATTTCCGCGAATTCGTCGCGCGAAACCGAGATGCGCTCTTCGCGGATGTCGTTCCAGTCGGCGTCGTCGTACGCGGTCGACATTTCGTCCAGCACCAGCGGGCTTTTCCCGTGTTTCACGGTCACGGTTCCGCCGGCGGACATGTAAATGCGCACCGGCGCCGGGAAACGCGCGTCGTTTTTGACGGGGACGTAGATGAATTCGACGTAGTCGAGGCCCGACGGCTCGTAGACGTAGTCTTTGTGCTTCAGACGGCCCGAGGAATCGACGGGCGAAAGGCAGCCTGAACACGTCGCCGCAGCGACGGCCGCGACGGCGAGTCCGAAAATTGCTAACGCGGGATGTTTCATTGGATTCCAGCCAGAATCGCCTCCGTGCGGGAGCAGCCGAACCGGTCCGCTCCGGCTTCGCGCAGGGCCATCAGTTCATCGGCGGTGTGTATGCCGCCCGCCGCCTTGATCCGCACGCCCGGACCGACGTGCGCCTTCATGAGAGCGATGTCGGCGGGCGTGGCGCCGCCCTTGCCGTAACCGGTCGAAGTTTTCACGAAATCCACTCCGAGGGCGGTGCAGATTTCGCAGAGTTTGATTTTTTCTTCGTCCGTGAGGAAGCAGCACTCGAAGATGACCTTGAGCAGGCGTCCGGCGCCGTGGACGGTCTTGCACACCGCTTCGATGTCGCGCGAAACGTAATCCCAGTCGCCGTCCTTGACCTTCGACACGTTGACGACCATGTCGAGCTCTTCGGCGCCGTCCTCCATCGCGATGCGCGCCTCCTCCACCTTGGCGGCGGTGGCGTGCGTGCCGTGCGGAAATCCGATCACGGTGCAGACCTTGACGCCTGAACCGCGCAGCAGTCCGGCGCATTCGCGGACGAAAAACGGACAGATGCAGACGCTGGCGCAGTGATTCTCTTTCGCGTAGGCGCAGGCATCGACGAACGCCGAATGCGCGCTCGTCGGCGCGAGAACCGTGTGATCGATCTCGCGGGCGATATCGTTTCGTGTGGGTTTCATGCCGAAGTAGAATACTCAAATAGGCATGACTGGACAAGTGAGAGTTTGAACCGCCGGACCGGGCCGCGGGTCCGCGCCCGACGTGCGACGGCCCGCCGCAGGCGCATTTTTCCGCCGGCATCCGGAACAGGCCTGAATTTCTTGACATGATTTTTGAAATCTTCCATACTGCCGGTCGTCGGGGACGGTCGTTTCCGACTTTACTTTTCGGCAAAATCAAATAACACGATGAAACGGATACTGACATTCGCGTGCATGTGCGCGCTGGCGGCGGTTGCGAACGCAACGGTGTACCGTCCCGGCCTCGTCCAGGCCAAATTCCAAGGCAAGACCGCGTTCTTCAACAATCAGAACGGCGCGCCCGTCCTGGTGTCCAATCTGCTGACGCAGACGACGTACCAGATGGACGACACGCTCGACTTCACCTACGGCGCGCTCATGGCCAACGCCACCGTGACGAGCGGTTACGCGAACCCCTGGTCCGGCCGCTCGTTCGGTTGGTCCAACGAATATTCGGTGTTTGCGTACGAAGGCGAAATCTACATGCACCGCGGCGACGAAATCGTCGCCACAGGCCGTTTCGACGACGGCTCCGCCATGGTCGTCGACGGCACGCTCCT
>JAZUJQ010000011.1:0-2436 GCA_045642845.1 Kiritimatiellia bacterium | reverse complement strand
GTTTCAGATGTCCGGTCGTAGCGCGGTGTCCGGCCGCCCTGACGCGGCCCGCGACGTCCGACGCGAGTTCGAGCAGCTTCGCGCGCACTTTGCCGGGGTCGGTTTCGTCGACCGGGAACGTGTGTTCGCGCGAAATGGATTTTTCCTCGGTTTCCGTGACGATCCGGCGCGGGTCGCGGCCGAACGCGAGTTCGTGCAGGAACTCCGCGGCGTTAGCGCCTAGCCATCGGCGCAGCGTGGCGGGCGGCGTGTTCTGGATGTCCGCGATTCTGCGCAGCGAATGTTTTTTCAGTTCTTCGTCCATCGACCTGCCGACGCCGAAGATGCGCGTCACGGGAAGCGGCGCGAGAAAGCGCGTGATTTCATCCGGGTCCGTCGGCACGATCGTGAGCCCGTCCGGTTTGTGCATGTCGGACGCGAGCTTCGCGAGGAACATGTTCGCCGCCACGCCGACGGACGCCGTGAGCCGCAGTTCCCGGCGGATGTCTTCGCGGATGCGCCGCGCGATCGTCACGGCGTCGCCGAACAGCGAGCGCGCGCCGGAGACGTCGAGAAAAGCTTCGTCGCACGAAAGTCCCTGCACCAGCGGCGTGTACCGGTCGAATATTCCGAACACGGCCGCCGACACGGCGCGGTAGCGCTCCATGTCCGGGCGGACGAAAACGCCGTCCGGGCACAGCCGTCCCGCTTCGTGCGACGACATCGCGGAATGCACGCCGTAGCGGCGTGCTTCGTAGGAGCACGTGGACACCACGCCGCGTTCGCCGGGATCGGCGCCGACGATGACCGGCCTGCCGCGCCATTCGGGATGGTCGCGTTGCTCGATGGACGCGAAGAAAGCGTCCATGTCGACGTGCAGAATCGTCGGTTGCCGTTCTTGAGTTTCCATGTCACGCCGGATGCTACCACAAATCAGGGCAGGATGTTCCGACGGGCGCGGAGCGCGATCGCGCGCGAGGACGGATCGGCGTCCGGCAGGTGGTACTGCATGAAAAGTCCGAGCAGACGGACGAGCCCGACGGCGGCCGCGTCATCGCGAATCGCCGTTGACGCGGTCCCGACGGAAGGGGAGTCGAGCAGCGTTTCGCACAGCGCGAGCGTGCGGCGCGAGACGCGCACGACGGGCGAGGAGGGGCGTTCCGGATCGGCTGATTCCCCGGGCGCGCGGATGCGGCCTCCGGCGATATCGAGCGGCAGGCTGCGTGCGGTTTTCGGATACGCCGACGCGCCTGACAGATTCGGGCGCAGGCCGGCGACGGCGAGCAATCTGGCCTCGTAGCGCGCGAAAAGCGCGAGCGGCGGCGCGGTGCGGTGCGGCAGCGCGGCGAGGACGTCGAGCGATTCCGACAGCAGCGTGAACAAAGAGCGGGACGCGACGCCGTTTTCGGAAACGAGATCGGCGAGCGAAGCGAACCACGAGGCGTGGAGTTCGGCGCGCCAGTTCACGCGGAGGCCGTCGCGGCGGTCGAGCGCCTCGCATTCGCGCGCGACGTGCACGCCCTCGCGGGAACGCGCGTAGAACAGCAGATCGCAGGTGTAGTACAGATCGTACTGCCCCAGAAACGCCGATTTGGGGCGCACCGCGCCTTTGACGACGGTGACGATGCGGCGGCCTTCCTCCGTAAGCCACACGACCATGTGCGACGTGCGTGAAAACGGATGTATCCGCAGCAGGATCGCCCGGGTTTCGAGGATGGAACGGTCGTCGGGCATGGCGTCCGCCCTAGCGGTTCACGGGGCCTTCGCCTTCGTACGTGTTGGCTTCGGTCGACGAGCCGGTGAGCGTCGTCGTTATGTCGCGCTGTTTGTCGAGCTCGGCGCGGATGCCGGTCACGAGCGGGTGGAACAGCGGAAGGAACATTTCCAGTTCGTGCTTCCATTCGTCGGGATGTTTCGGATCCACGGCGATGGAGATCGACGCGTAGCCCCAGCGCGGACGGTAGGCGCGGAAGCAGTTGTCGAAGAGCATCCGCCTGAAGCGGCCGTAGTGCGACGTGGTTTCGCATTCGGGGTTGAACAGCCAGTAGCAGTACACGAACGGATCGGCGCCGACGGTCCTGCCGTCCTTTCCGCGCCGGTTCGTGCACGCTTCCAGCACGCGTATTTCGAACGTTTTCCCGTTGCCGAGATCCACTTCGTGGGAATACTCGTCGGTGATCTGGTGCCCCTGCGATTTGAGGCACACCTGCGGCCTGTGGATCGAGCGGCGTTCGATGCCCGAGAACACGAGCGTCGCGGTTATCGAAGGGTGTCCCGCCAGATTGTATTCCATGCGGAAAATCGGGGTCGCGGGCGGCAGGAGTTTCTGTTCCCCGAGCGAAATCAGCCCGGTGTCGGCGCCGCATTCGGGGCACCGCCACCCGTTCGTGGCGGCGTCTTCGAACATGTATTCCGCGAAAGCGTACGCGCACTGGTCGTTCTGGCAGAAGCGCACGG
>JAZUJQ010000010.1:0-7012 GCA_045642845.1 Kiritimatiellia bacterium | reverse complement strand
AGGGAAGAATTTTCACGACGCGGTGCGGGGTTTCGCCGTTCGCTTCGCCGGGATTCACCCAGAGACGGACGTCCGCGGCCCATTCCTTCATCCGCTCCGCGCAGGCGAGCCAGTGGTTGATCGCCTCGTCGCTCCCCGCTTCGTCCATGAACGACCAGACCCAATCCTTGGGATCGTACCCCTGCCCGCGGAATCGATTGACCACCCATTTCACGTGACTTTCGTCCATCCAGGCGTCGTTGAGGTGCAGCGTAAGGCGGATTCCGTACTTTTCGGCCTCGGATTTGGGGACCAGCATGTCGCCGATGCAATTGACGCCCAGCTCCCGGTAGAGTTCCCAGCAGGAAACGAGCGGGTACGGACACGACCACCCGTACACGTAGGGAACGGGCACGTCGGAAGGGAGCGGATCCTTCTTCGACAGGCGGATTTCAAAGGTCTGTCCGGCCACGTCGACGGAGATCGTGCGCCGACGGAACCCTTTCTTCCCCCGGATCGTGAGCCAGATGCCGGCTGTTTCGCCAGCCGGAAGGAAATACTCTTCGCGTTCGAGAAGAGGCTGCGGGTTCCAGATTCCGCCGGAATCCCGGACGAGCGCCGGCACGCGCCACTGGACGAGTCCGTCCCGGTCGCCCCGGACGACGGGCGTGATCGTTTGAGTCGTCCGGGTGTTGTTGCGCGCGAGCAGCAGGACCGTTTCCGCTTCGCCCTCCCGTAAGGACAGATCCATCGGATCGAGATTGTCCTCCGGCGCCGGACCCTGCGTGCGGAAATAGCCGCCCCACGGATCGGGCTTGCGCCAGACGGTGACGTCCCGTTCCGCGTCCCACGGAATGAAGAAGTCGGCCGCGCCCTCGGGCACATACGCATCGTTGTTCGAGAGGATCACCGCATCGACGCGGCGGTACGTCGACGCGGCTTCGCTCTTGTACAGCCGGAAACGGAACTTGCGGTCCGGAGGGCACTCCAGACGGATCTTCTTCCAGCTGAATCCGCCGTGCGCCTGGTTGTACGCCCAATCCGCAGCCAGCTCTTCGTCCCGGAGCTCCTTGCCTTCCGAATCCTCGACGATGAAGTGGTACCGCGCGAGATAGCCGCCGATTTCCATGTAGCGGACCCAGATGTTGTACGTGCCCGGCTCGGGCACCTCGTAATCCATGAAGGCGTCGGCTTCCCCGCCCCAGTATCCGTTGCAAAGCATCGCGCCGCCCGATGCGTCGCCATGGCCTTCGACCCACCAGCCTTCTTTGCCCATCGTGAACTTCTCGGCCTCGAGCTTCACCCGCCAGCCCCAGTCCTTTTTGAGTTCGGTGAATTCGTTGCGGAGTCGAACCTTCTCCGCCTCCACATGGGCGGGCGTGCCGAGCAGGTTCGTTTCCTCGTCGAAGTACACCATCCGGGCCATGCGGCCGGCCTCGACGCCGGGGATCGCCCCCGCCATGAGATCGGCGAAGAACGCCTTGCGCCACGTGCGCCAGCAGCGCTTCAGCACGGGGCTGGCCTTGCCGAGCGCAAGCGGACGGCGCTCCCAAAGATCCCGGAACTCCAGGGTCTCTTCGGAGGGTTTCGCGGCGCCCGACAGAATCGGTCCCGACCCCGCCGGCTTTTCGGGAAGCGCGATCGGCTCCTGCGTGAAGACGACGGCGTTTACAGAACGCTGTGACCACGGGCCGTCGCACGTGAGACCGTGCAGGGCGAGCGAATGGCGCCCCTTTTCGATCCACGTGAGCGGCGAAGCTTCCCAAAGCCATCCCGTGGGCTCGCCCTTGCGATTCGGAAGCGGTTCCCCGCGGCGGGCCCATTCCGCCCAGTCGTAGCGCCAGGACCACTCGTCCTGCACGAACGTCAGCGACCCGTCGGAGAGATCGGCCAGACGGCCGTCGCCCAGCACGAGGCGGAACGAAGCGACGTTCCCCTGTTCGTGCCAGTACTTCGTCCACACGCGATAGTAGCCGGACCGGGGAATGTCGACCGCGATGCGGACCATGTTCCCGTTGTGCGCGCCGGCGGTGACGATGCAGGGCTCGCCCTGGACGTCCTGAACGTTCCATTGACGGATTTTCGCATCGGCGAAGGCTTCCGGCGTCACCCAGACGGTGTGGAGACGGCGGTCGAGCGAATCGACGTTCTTCTCCCGGAGGAGTTCCTCGCGGAACGTTTCGTTCGTTTCGCAGTACGTCCGAAAATGGGCGAAGCCCGTCAACGTTCCGCCGAGCGTGTCCCAATTGAGTTCATCGGGCTCGTCTTCTACGGCCGGCGACGCTGCGGCGACGGCCGTCAGAATCGCCGTCAGAATGGCTTTCACGACAATGGTCCTCCGGTCTTTGAAACGGCTCCATTGTATGAAAAAACAAAACCGTCGGCAAACCGTGAAAAGCGTCCGGCGTCACCGCGTGGGATCGAGCCGGTCGCGGAGGGCGTCGCCGAAACGGTTGGCGGCGATGACTATGCCGAAGACGGCGAGCGTGGTAAAAGTCGCCTCCCACCAGCAGCCCTGCCACAGCCGGACGCGCGCGTTCGCGATGCATACGCCCCACGACGGCTCGTTCTGCGCGCCGAGACCGAGAAACGACAGGAACACCTCCGTGCCGACCGCCGCGGGAAAGCGCAGCGAAAACGCGATGAGCACTAGGTGGAACACGTTCGGCAGGATGTGGCGCAGAATGATGCGGGCGTCGGAGTACCCCAGCGCGCGGGCCGAGAGCACGTAACCGCGCGAACGGTGTTTCTGGGTTTCCGCTCGGATCGTGCGGAACACGCCCACCCACGTCGTGACCGCTATCCCGATGTAAACTCCGAAAAGCCCTTTGCCGGCGATCAAGGATATCGCGAGAATCAGCAGCAGCGACGGCACCGCCGCGACAACGGCGGCGACGCCCGAACACACGGCGTCCGTTTTACCGCCGAAATACCCGGCGAGAAGCCCCAGCAACGTGCCGAACGGCACCGCCAGCAGAGACGTCACGAGACCGACGTGGAACGCTATGCGGGCGCCTTGCAGCGTCCGCGAAAACACATCGCGGCCGAGGTTGTCCGAACCGAGGAGAAAGAAACGCCTGCGACCGTCGGACCCGATCGCCCGCGACAACGGCGGCAGATAGCGCAGCGAAAGATCGGATACGGCGTTGTACGCCGGAGTGACGTCCCGGGCCTTCGCGTCGCGGTACGTGAACTCGGCGAAGCATGCCGCGAAGAAATAGATCGCAAGAACGATCGCCGACCACTTCATTCGAAGAACGACTTGAGAAAATCGTAGATGACGTCGCCGCCGGGCGCGGCCGGTTGACCGGACGGCCGCTCCGGCATTTCGTGCAGATCGACTAGATCGGCGAGCACCAGAAGCGCCTCGTCGAGCACGATGTCGTCCGCGCGGTCTTTCTTCACGTTCGGCAGCATGTTTTCCGATTCCTTGTTGAACTCGCGCTCCTCGCGCATTTCGGAAAGCCGCGTGTCATGGTCGAGCGAAACGGTGTCGTTTTCGCTGAATTCCTTGAACCGCTCTATGCGGCGCAGACGCACGGTCCACGCTTCGTTGGTGGACGTGCGCGCCTCGGACCGCGCGCGCAGTTCGGGAATGACGGCGGAAAGATCGTCGAACTTCCTGTAGCGCGCCGGAGCGATGTGCGTCCATTTGAGCGCGCCGGGAAGATTGTTCTCGCCGAGGTCGGAGAAACCTTCGAGCACCGACGGCAGATGGACGTCGCTTTTCACGCCGCGCAGCTGCGTCGAATCACCGTTGACGCGGTAGAACAGCGCGGTGGTGGCTTTGAGCAATCCGTTCTTTTCGTCGTTCAGAATCGGCACGACCGTCTGGACCGTGCCCTTTCCGTGCGTGGAGGCGTCGCCCACGATCACGGCACGGCCGTAATCCTGCAGCGCCGCGGCGACGATTTCGGAAGCCGACGCGCTGAAACGGTCCACCAGCACGACGAGCGGTTTGCTCCAGGCCACGGCCGGATCGTTGTCGGTGAGCGCGCGGGCGCCGTAGGTTTCGCGCACGATGACCACGGGACCCGTCCGGAAGAACAACCCGGCGATGTTCACGGCCTCCGGCAGCGAACCGCCGCCGTTTCCGCGCAGATCGAGGATGAGTCCCTCGACGTTTTTCTCCGAAAGTTCGGCTATCGCCTTGGCGACGTCCGTCGAAGCGTTGCGCTGTTCGGCGCCGGATTCGCCCGTAAGGTGCATCGAAGCGTAGAACGACGGCAGTTTGACGACTCCGAACCTGCGTTCGCCGCCGGCTCCGTCGGTGATCGTCTCCACGGACGCCGACGCGGCCTGCTCCTCGAGCTTGATTTCGTCGCGCACGAGGCGCACGATCTTCATCGAATTCTGATCAGCGGCGGGGATCACGCGCAGACGCACGACCGAACCTTTGGGTCCGCGGATGAGACGGACGGTCTTCGAAAGTTTCCAGTGGCGCACGTCGGTGAACTCGCCGTCGTCGCCCTGCGCCACGCCTATGATCGCGTCGCCCGGCACGAGGTGTTCGGGGCTCTCGTCGCGCTCCGCCGGCGATCCCGGCATTATCTCGACGATTTTGCAGGCGCCCTTGTCCAGTTGCAGCGTCGCGCCGATGCCCTGCAGCGAAAGCTGCATGTCGATCTCGAAATCCTCGCTGGCGATCGGACTCATGTACGACGAATGCGGATCGTACGCCGAGGTGAACGAATTGAGCCACATGGAAAGGAACGTTTCGTCGTCGAATTTTCCGTATTCCGCGAGCCGGTCGAAATACGAACGCATGTCTTCGCGCTCGTTCTCGACGGCCGCGGCCATGTCGGTGACGTTCGTTTCGGCGTCACCGGTCACTTCATGATAGATTCTGTCGACGATGTCGCCGCCTTCCTCGTTGTCGCATTCCCATTTCACCCGGGCGGCGAGCAGCGAATTGCGGACGCGGTCGGTCCAGAGTTCGCGCTGTTCCGCCTCGTCAGCCGGGCGCTCGGCCTTTTTGCGGCGCCACACGTACTGTTTCGGAGCCGCGTTGCTGAAATCGTTGGAAAGTATCGACTTCGAAAATTCGATGTATTGATCGAGCCGTTCGGCGTAGACGTCGTAAACCCGCTGGACGTAAGACCTGTCCCCGGCGGCGAGCCGGGCGCCGAACGTCCCGCGGCCGTCGTCCAGCGCCCGCAGGTCTTCCTTTGTGAACAGGACGCGGTCGTAATCAAGAGCGTCGATGTAATTGGTCCACGCGGTCAGACCGATCGCGGCGTCGCGGCGGTGCGTCACATGCAGCGCCGGCATCATTTCCGCGACGCCTTCGGCGACCGTCGACACGTCCAGCCCCGCCCCGCGGACCTCCTCCGCCGGCTCGTCGTCCCATTCGCTGACCGGACCCGGTTCCGCGAAAAGCAGCGCCGGGACCGCGAACGCCAGATACGCTTTATTCATGCTTTTTGCTCTTCTTTGCGCCGAACGAGCGCTTGCGCGGCTTTTCGGCGATTCCGTATTTTTCGATCACTTCGTCCGCACCGAGAATCTTCGCCCTGTAATGCAGGAGCATGCGCTCCAGCGCGGCGAGCTGTTTTTCGGAAATGCGGCGTTTCACCCCGAACTGCGCGGAGACGGACGCGAAAAAGTCGCGGTCGTCGAACTTGCGGCCCTTCCCGCCCCCGGTCGGCGCGTCCCATTCCTCGAGAGATGAGAGCAAGGAGATCAGCTCGTCGGCGCGTCCGGGATCGACCTGCGCCGGCTTTTCCGTCCATTGGATTCCGAGCCCGGCGCACAGTTCCTGCGAAAAGCCGGGGATGAGACCTTCGTGACCGGCGGCGACGAACATCCGTCCGAGGTAATACATCTGCTTCGGCGAAAGCGCTTTCCCAGCGGCGACCTGCTCGGCGAGCGAATTGAAAAACGCGGAATCGCCTTCGCACACGCCGTCCGGCGCGGCCGCGAAGATTTTCCTCTGGGCGTCGCATGCGGACGAAACGTCGGTCGAAAACGGCTCGCGCAGCTTGCCGCGCACGTCGGCGGCGTCAGGGTCGGCGTCTCCGGCGCGATACGAATCCGCCAGGGAAAACACGAAATCCTTCAGCCCCGGAATCTGCGATGCGTACTCGGAAAGAATCCGCACGAGGTAGACGAGCTGACGTTCGGTGACCGACGACGCGGCCGTCGCGCGGGCCGGATCGAAAGAATACGGCGAATCGCGGAGGGCCTTGGCCTCCTTGCCGGAAATCCCCTGCACGTCGAAGGCGATGTCCTGCACGAAACGCTTGTCGTCGTACGCGCGGGAGCGCACCTTGCGCGCGGGACGCCACTCCTTGACTTCGTTGAACTTCGAAAGCACGGCGCGCACCGCCGCCGGATCGGCGGAAGAATTCGTGGTGTCGAGCCACTTCCCGAGATTCGCGTAGAACTCGGCGAGCATGGACTGCCAATCGACGTCGCGGTGCCCGACGTCATCGGCCACTTTGTCGAGCTCCGACTCCATGCGGCTCGTGTATTCGACGTAGAAAAGCCCCGGAAAACCGTTTTCGCGCGCGGCGCACTTGGAATCGATTTTGACGAGATAACCGACCACCTTTTCGCCGACGTCGGTCGGCTTGAGCACGCGGTTCGCGCTGGTGACGTACTTGCGGTCCTTGAGCGTTTTGACGACGGCGGCGTAAGTGGAAGGACGCCCGATCCCGGACTCTTCGAGCTTGCGCACGATCGACGCCTCGTTGTAGCGCGCCGGAGGTTTCGTCTCCTTGCGCTCCGGATCCACCGCGCCGCGGTCGAGCGCTTCGCCTTTCGAGAGCGCAGGCATGGACGGCACCGATTCGTCGTCGCCGTCGTCGTCGTTCTCGGCCTTGCCGTTTTTCACGGCGCGGAGTTTCGCGGGATCGGCCTGCAGGAAACCCGGGAACGCAAGCGTGCGCGTGCCTGCGGAAAGACGCGCCGAATCGCCGCCGCCGTCCGTCGCGGAAATCGAAACCGTGAGACGGTCGAAAACCGCCGGCTTCATCTGGGATTTGACGAACTGCTTCCAGATGAGATCGTAGAGGCGCGCCGCCTGCTCGGC
>JAZUJQ010000009.1:0-9210 GCA_045642845.1 Kiritimatiellia bacterium | reverse complement strand
GTCCGTCACGATGCGGTCGAAACGCTCGCCGCCGGCCTCGATCTGCGCGATCACGCGGTCGTAGAACGTCGAAGCGAACGCGAACGAGTTGAACTGCTCGCGGATGTTGCGTTCCGAGATTTCGATGACCTTGCAGATTTCCGTCTCGCGCTCGCGCGTCAGCAGCGGCACCTGCCCCATCTGGTGCAGATACGTGCGGATGGGATCGTCGAAAGAATCGGACTTCTGGCTCTTCTGGGACGACGAACTCTCCTCGCCGTCCTCGGCGCCCTGCTCGTCGGCGTCGCCGACGCTGCGGACCTCGATGCCGGCGGAACGCAGTTCGCCGATGTACACGTCGATTTCCGCACCGGTGAGAACCTCGCGCGGAAGAACCTCGTTGATGTCGTCGTGAGTGATGTAACCGTGACTTGCGGCGCGGTTGAAGAGCTCGTTCAGATAGGAAAGGTGCTCTTCGTGGCGCTGACGGTCGGAGACGATTTCGGCGGAATCCGCCGCATCGTCGTCGAACCCGAAATTCGCCACCATGTCGCCGAACGGATTCTGCTCGTCCACGGCATCGTCCGACGCGGCTCCGTCGGCGGAGCTGTCATCCGTGCGGACGCCTTCGTTCGTGGCCGTCTGGATGATCTCTTCGATGTTGAGTTTGCTGGCTTCGCTCTCGACCTCGTCGTTCGACGACGAAAGATCCGCCGCCGAGGGTTCGGCGTTGAGCTCCTGCTCCATTTCGCGGGCGTCCTCCTGCTCGGCCAGCCAATCGGGATTGTCGCCCGATGCGTTCTCGTCGTCGATTCCGTCGATGGAGGAACGGCGCGCACCGCGGCGCTTCTTCGGCGCATCGGACGAAAACTCTTCGCCCGGACGCGGATCAAAACGCTCTTCCGGAGAAACCGGCGTTTTTTTCTTCGCCGCTTTTCCGGACGGCTTTTTATCCGCCGCCTTCGCCGCTTTTTTGTTCAATTCGTTCTTCTCTTTGGCTTTGCTGTCCGTTTTGTCGGACTTTTCGGCGCCTTTGACGGCGGCCTTCTGGACGGTTTTGGACTGATTTTGACTCTTTGCAGGAGTTTTTTTTGCCATGTTTGCGTTTATTTTGGATTTCGGAGACCGAACGAGTCCCCGCAAAACAGAAACGTTGATTTATACGAAAACCGGATTATTTCTGCGGCTTCACGTTCGACGGCTCGAAACCGGCCGAAAGAAACCATCCGGCGTTTTTGTCGAGCTTGACGATTTCGCCGTCGCTCCCGCGCTCGGGATGACGCGGATAAATGTTCTCGATGTGACCGTCGAAAAAGATGACCAGCGTGCCGTGATACCCCGGATCGCCGGCGAGATGGACGCCGTACGCCTCGTTGCCCTTCATTTCGGGATCGAAGCACATGATGTCGTCCTTCTCCGAAACCGAATCGAACGCCTCGGGGTTGAACAGGCAGTCGTGCGTGTGCTTTTTGTTGCGCATGTCGTCTTTGTACCCGGTGCGGGCCACGCCGTACGAATCGCTCGTGTAATCGGGGAACACTTCGCAGAACAACATGACTTTCGCCGGGTCGGGAACGTGCCCCCCGAAGCCCTCGCTCGTGCCGACGTGCGTCGTCTTCATGTCGTGCCAACGGCGGTTGGTCGGACATCCGAAGAACTGGTTCATCGCATACGTGCGGGAAACGGTCAGACGCTTGGCGTCATCCTGCTTCGCGGCGGCGTAACGCTCCTGGACGGCGCGCTCGATCACCGGACACACGAACGACTGCGCGTCGATCACGTAATCGTAGATCATGCCGGCTTCAAGCGCGGTGAGCACGGGGTTCTTCGACGGTTTCTCGCCGGGCGCGTGCTCCCAGCACCCCGTGTCGTCGGTGAATTTAGACGAGAGCGATTCCTTGGAGTTCCAGCCTTCGTGGGACGCGACGTCGTCGAGCGGGCTCGACGTCTTCACCCACGCGACCCAGCCCTTGCGCAGTTCGTACAGACCCGTCGTGCCGTTGTAATACTCGTAGTCGCACGCCTG
Source organism: Kiritimatiellia bacterium (assembly GCA_045642845.1). GTDB lineage: Bacteria > Verrucomicrobiota > Kiritimatiellia > RFP12 > UBA3636 > JAZUJQ01. The sequence goes on along the minus strand of JAZUJQ010000009.1, from coordinate 7,205 downwards.
GGGCATGTACTGGGAATGATCGTCCGCGTAATGCAGCACGGCCGCGCTGAGCTGCTTGAGATTGTTGCGGCAGGTCTGCTCGCGGGCGCGGGCGCGGGCTTTGTCGAAACCCACGACGCCGATCAGCGCCAAAATCGAAATGACGGCCACGACAACCAGAAGTTCGAGAAGAGTGAATCCCTTGAGATTTTTCATTTTTTCGCAAGCCCACACCGTCGGTTCACGGAATGATTTTTCGTTGATAACGTGAAAACAAGGGTAATAATTATACCAAAATTCAAATCGAAAGCAAGCGGTTTTTCCGGAAAATTTTCAGAAATTTTTCCGGCCGGTGTTTCGCGTTTTTTTTTTCAGCGGAATTCGACTTTTTCGATGCGGTCGAGGGCTTCGAGAACCGCCTCTTTCGTGTTGAACGCGGTGATGCGGATGTAGCCGGCGCCGGCCCGGCCGAACCCGACGCCCGGGGTCGTCACGACACCAGCTTCGCGCAGCAGCAGATCGAAGAATTCCCACGAATCGCGGCCGCAATCGAACCACACGTACGGCGAAGACTTCCCGCCGGTGCACTTGCAACCGAGCGATGAAAGCCGGTCGACGACGAGCCGCGCGTTCTCGAGGTAGCCGTCGATGAGGGCCTTGCACTGAGCCGCGCCCTCCGGCGTGCACACGGCCTCGGCGGCGCGCTGGACCGGATAGGAAACCCCGTTGAATTTCGTGCTCTGGCGGCGCTTCCACATGGGCTGCAGCATGACCGCGCCGCCGGCCGCGTCGAACGCCCGGCAGACGGACGGCACCACGGCGTAGCCGCAGCGCGTTCCGGTGAATCCCGCCGTCTTCGAGAACGAACGCAGTTCGATCGCGACTTCTTTCGCGCCGGGGATTTCGTAAATCGAATGAGGTATCTCCGGATCGCGGATGAACGCTTCGTAAGCCGCGTCGAACACGATGAGCGCTTTGTTTTCACGGGCGTAGTCGACCCACGCCTGCAACTGCGCGCGCGTCGCCACGGCTCCGGTCGGATTGTTCGGGAAGCACAGATAGATCAAATCGACCTTCTCCGCGGGCGGCGCCGGCACGAAACCGTTCTCCTCGGTGGAATCGAGGTAGACCAGACCGTCGTAGCGGCCGTCGCGCGAGACTCCGCCGCGGCCGGCCATGACGTTGGTGTCGACGTAAACCGGATACACGGGATCGGGCACGGCGACTTTCACGCCGTCGGTGGCGAACAGCTCCTGTATGTTGCCGCAGTCGCACTTCGCGCCGTCCGAAACGAAAATTTCGTCCGGGGTTATGTCGCAGCCGCGCAATTCGAAATCCGCCCGCGCGATGGCTTCGCGGAGAAACGCGTATCCGTAGTCGGGCCCGTAGCCGTGGAACGTGGCGTCGCTTCCCTGCTCCAGCACGGCCTTTTCCATCGCTTCGACGCATGCGCGCGGCAGCGCGCGGACGACGTCGCCGATGCCGAGACGGATCAGTTCGACCCCCGGATTGGCTTCCTGATGGGCCTTGACGCGTTTCGCCACTTCGGCGAAAAGGTAGTTCGACTGGATGCGGCTGAAATTCGGATTGACGCGTATCATGGATGTGTCGTTTTTTGCGATGGCGGCTGTATGCGGCGCGCGATGCGGTCGGCGAGCGGAAATGAAAGCGTGAAGCGCGCGCCCTCTCCGGGACGCGACGAAACGTCGATGCGGCCGCCGTGGTCGCGCACGATGCGGTCGACTATTGCGAGACCGAGGCCGTGCCCGTCCGCCTTGCCGGTGTGGAACGTTTTGAAAAGGCGTCCGAGATCGTCGGCGGCGATGCCGGAACCCGTGTCGCGGAACGAAACCGTGAGGTCGCGGTCGTCCGCCGAAAGCGATATCGACAGCGCCCCGCCGTCGCCCATCGCCTGAACGGCGTTTTTGACGAGGTTGAAGAAAACCTGTTTGAGCTGTTCCGCGTCGCCGCTTATTTTCGGAAGAGACAACGGGTGGTCGATCGACACCGAAATGCGGTGCGATTCAATGTCCCCTTTCATCACTTTCAGCGAGTCGCCGAGTATCTGAAGCACGTCGCACGGGGCGAGATCCGGGGCCGACGGCCGCAGCGCCCGCAGGAATTTCGAGAGAATCAGATCGAGGCGCGATATCTCGTCGCCGGCGATCCGCGCCAGGTCCGCGAGTTCGTCGCGGCTCTCGCCTTCGGGCAGGTTTTTCACGGCGCGGCGCAGAAGCTGGAGATGTATCCCGAGCGCGTTGAGCGGATTGCCTATTTCATGCGCGAGCGACGCCGCGAGCACGCGGATCGCGTCCATGCGCTCGCTCTCGAGGACCGTGGCGGCGTCTTCGCGCTCGCGCGTGACGTCGCGCAGGATTGCAACAACGCCGGGGTCCGCGCTTTCGCCGTCGTCCGCCTCCAGCGGAAACGCGTAAAGCGACACGATGCGGCGCTTCGGACGCAGCAGTTCCACTTCGATCGTCGTCATCCGCTTCCACGAATCCTCGTCGCGGCGCGCGAGCGCCGCCCAGTCGATGTCGGGCAGGTAACGCTCGACGGGATGCCCGCGCAAACGCTGGAATTCGAAACCCAGAAGCTCTTCCGCGGCGTGGTTGGCGTACGTCACCGCGCCGTCCGACGAAACGACTATCACTCCCTCCTGCACGGACTGCAGAATCGACTCGAGCAGCCCGCGCCGGCGCGCGAGCGAAAGCACCTGATCCTGCAACCCGGTGGTTCCGAGCCTGTCTATGCGCGAAACGAGTTTGTCGAGAAACGGAGATGACGACGGCACGGCTTCTGCCCTCAGCGTATTTTCATGAACAGCAGAAACAGCAGCGGAATCAGCACGCTCTGGATGATGACGAACCGCATCAGCACCTGGGCGTTCGACCAGCCGAGGTTCCTGCGGCAGTGATCGTGAAGCGGGAAACGGACTTTGCGCAGTTTGCGCGACACGAGACTCGACGGACCGTCGCCCGACGGACCCGAATCGAGGCCGGCGCGCGCCAGAACCTGCAATATGAACAATTTGAGCACGCCGCCGCCGCCGTTGACCAGCACGACGGCCATCATCACGATGATGAAAACCGGGTTGCCGGTGGCCAGCACCGCGGCGCCCGCGAGAAGCCCCAGCGCACGCGAACCGGCGTCGCCCATGAGCACCGAGCTCGGATTGGCGTTGTGCCAGAGGTAGCCCACCGTGCCGCCGCCGAACGCCGCGCAGAGAATGGCCCAGCGCGCGCCTTCCGGATTGTGCGGTACGAGCAGGTATCCGGCGACTTTTTCGTGGCCTGTCACGCCGTACAGAAACGCCACCAGACCGAACAGCGAAATCGCGGTGAGCGAACCGGCGAGGCCGTCGACGCCGTCCGAACAGTTCGTCGAGTTGATCGAGAACCAAAGCAGCGGCACCGCCATGACGGTGAACCAAAACGGCGAAAGCAGAAAGGTTTCCTTGGTGAACGGAAGCCAGATCACCGTGTCTTTGAATCCAGTGAGAAACAGCGCGGCCGGAACGACGACGGCAAGATCGAGCAGTCCTTTTCTGACGCGGCCCCACGGCTTGTCCGATTTATCGTCGAAATATCCCGTGAGCATCGCCGCGAACACGCACAGCGCGACTCCCCACTGTCCGGACACGAACGACTTCCACGACGGCGCGTTTTTCACGCATTCGCAAAGCCCGGACCAATCGTCGGCGCGGTCGATGCCGGGAACTTCGTACGGCAGAAAAAGCACAAGCGCGGGCAGAGTCAGCCAGAACATCAGATACCCGGCGCCGGTGGGTTTGCCTTTGCTCGCCGCCCCGCCCTGCACGAGCGCCTTGCCGCGGTCGAGCGGCAGACGGTGCCAGAGCTTCGGCAGAAGAAACGCCACCGACAGCCCGCTCGCGAACGCGGCCGCGCCGATTAGCAGCGTATGGGATCCGAACATGCGGAACGGACCCCACGCCTCGGAAAAAAATCGCAGAAAGTAAAGCATGGTTCTGATGCGGCGCGCCGTGCGACGGCGCGCGGGAAAACGGAAAAATCAGAGAAGCTCGGCGATCTGGACCGCGTTAAGCGCGGCGCCCTTGAGGAGCTGATCGCCCGACACGAACATCTCGAGTCCGCGTCCGTCCGGCTGCGAAAGATCGGCGCGCACGCGGCCGACCAGCACTTCGCCGTGACCGGATGCGTCGACCGGCATCGGATAGCGGTTGGACGCCGGATAGTCGACGACGATCACGCCCGGGGCTTTGGCCAGCACGGCGCGCGCGGCGTCCGGCGTTACGGGCTTTTCGAACGTGAGGTTGAGCGACTCGGAGTGGGCTCGCAGCACGGGGACGCGCACCGACGTGCAGGAAACCGCGATGTCCGGATCGTGCAGCATCTTGTGCGTCTCGTTGACCATTTTGAGCTCTTCCTTCGAATAGCCGTTGGGCATGAAGGTGTCGATGTGCGGGAAAACGTTGAAGGCGATCGGGTCGACGAACGCCGCGGGCGCCGCGCCGCGCGCGAGCACCGCGCGGTAGTTCTCCGCGAGTTCGGACATGTCCTTCGCGTTGGCGAGAAGCTCCTTGAGCTGGTTGAAAAGCTCGTTCATGCCCTTGGCGCCGGCGCCGGAGGCGGACTGGTACGTCGAAGCCACCAGCCGCTTGAGCCCGAATTCGCGGTGCAACGGCGCGACCGCCGTGAGCATGATGATCGTGGTGCAGTTCGGGTTCGCGATGACGCCGTGGTGTTTTGCGACGTCTTCGGGATTGACTTCCGGCACGACGAGCGGCACGTCATCTTCCATGCGGAACGCCGATGAGTTGTCCACCATCACGCACCCGGAATCGGTCACCGCTTTGCGGAATTGCTTCGAAATCGAACCGCCCGCGCTGAACAGCGCCACGTCGACGCCTTTGAAGGAGTTTTCAGTCAGCTCTTCGACGGCGAGGGTTTCGCCGCGGAAACTGACTTTCTTGCCGACCGAACGGCTGGATGCCAGAAGTTTGAGCGAAGCGAGCGGAAAATTCCGCGCTTCAAGCGTTTTGATCATTTCGACGCCGACCGCGCCAGTGGCGCCGGCGACCGCGACATGGAATGGACGTGACATGTTGTTCTCCGATCTGCGCTGTCCGCGCAACGGGGTGCAAAGTATATCCGAAAAGGGCGCAAAATAAAACGAAAAACGAATCGAGCCGCGGATTTTCGCGATGCGCCCGGTGCAAAAACACGGGTCCCGGGGCGCGGCCGGAATGAACTCCTGAGCGGTCAGAGCTCCGCGGCGTCCGAAAAGAGCATGTCGTACGGGGCGTCCTGCCAGGCGAGAAGCCGGTCCGCCAGATCCGGCGTTTCGTCATCGGAGCCGTCTCCGACGGAGCCGTACGCCTCCTCGAGGAACTCGATCGCCGCGAGCGCATCGCCGCTTCCGGCGTCGGCCCCGGGCGACGGCATGATGAAAAAGCCGGCCGCCACGAGCGCGGCGGCGGTGCCGAACGCGAATGCGAAACGGATCGGGCGCACGGACGCCGCGCGCACCGCCTTCACCGGAGGCACCTCGACGTCTTCCTCGAGTTTCGCCTTCAAAAAATCGTTGAACGATCTGTCTTCAGCCGTTTTCACCGCCCAAATCCCGTTTGAGAGTCTGCATCGCCTTGTGCATCCAGGTCAGCGCCGTTCCGAGCGGCACGTTCAGTTCCGCGGCGATTTCACGGAATTCCATTTCGCCTTCGATTCTCATCAGCACGACCTGCCGTTGCCGAAGCGGCAGACGAGAAACGGCCGCGCGCACTTCGGCCGCCGTCGCGTTCGATTCAAACCGCTCGGACGGCGTGGGCGAATCGTCGGAAAGCGTTTCGACCGCCGGAACTCCGGCGTCGTCATCCCCGGCGTCGAGGCTCTCCGTCGGATGCGACCGCCGGAAACGGTCGATCGCGACCGAACGCGCCAACTTCGCCAGATACGCCCTTTCACCCGAACCGCGGAACGGTCTGGATGACTTCGCCAGACGCAGCCAGACGTCCTGGAACGCATCATCGGCCTCGGCCGCGTCGCCCAGCAGACCCCTGAGAAAAGCCAGAAGCCATTTGCCGTGCGACGCGACCAAAGCGCGAAGCTGCGCTCCGTCGAGCATCAGTTCTCCGGAGACGGAGCCCGCTTTCCGCCGTCACGCGGACCGCGCTCGCGGCGCGGACGGTCTCCGCCTTCGCGCGGACCGCGCTTCTCTCCGTCGCGGCGCTGCGGCTTTTCCCCGTTGAAACGCGGGCCGCGGTTTCCGCCTTCGCGCGGACCGAAATTTCCGGAAGCGCGCATTTCACGCATGGCCTCCGTGGCCTGCTTGAGCTGTTCGGGCGTGAGCAGTTTCTTCACGGCGAGCACGCGGCGGGTCTGGACCTTGGCGAGGTCGCGGCGCAGACGGAAGAGTTCGTCGATGGCTTTCATAACCTCGTTTTCATCCGGATCGTCGGCCTTGAGCAGTTCGGCCTGCTTTTCCATGGCGGCGCGGATCTTCGCCTGGATTCCTTCGATCTTGCCGTTCGAATCCTCGTCGATCTTGCGGAGTTTTTCCTGCGTATCCTCGGACAGACCGATTTTCTCGGCGATTTTCGGACGGAAAACGGCGCGGACCGCCATGTCTCCGCCGAAATCCGGAGCCATCATGCCGAAATTCGGACGCTGACCGCGATCGGGGCCGCGGCGTTCACCGCCCTTGGGACCCTCGGCGGAGTCCTGCGCGAAAACCGCTCCGGCCAGAACCGCCGCGGTCATTGCAATGAGAATCTTGTTCATGTTTGATTTTTGTTCGTGTTGCATCGGCGCAAACGCACGCCGACACTTGTATAGACGCAATTATACAGGAATTTATTTTGGTCGACCTGAAAAATGGCGGAGATGGGATTTGACGGCGAACGGAATGGCCGAATTGCTCGACCGCGATCGACTTGATTTCAATCCCGCCAAAAGTCCCCGGCTGAACGCCGCGAAGCTAGGCGGAGCGGTAGCGGAGCCTGTTTGCCAGCCGTCGGAGTTTCTACCAACCCGCGCCAAAGCAGCCCGCGCCCTTGCCACCGCCGTCCTACTCGTCTTACCCGTCCCACTTGTCTTACCCAACGTGCGCAACCCGCGCCTTTGCCCCGTTTGAAAAGAAACTCCGATCCGTGTCGCTCCCGCTACCGCTCCGCAGAATGATCTGCGCTCCGCACCGCCGATTCGGCGCGCACGGGATTGGAAAATGACAAATTTCATTCAATCAAA
>JAZUJQ010000008.1:0-4173 GCA_045642845.1 Kiritimatiellia bacterium | reverse complement strand
CGCGGCGGAACAGCCCGCCGGCCCGCCGCCGCACACCACGACATCGAACCCGCCGTAAACGCCGACCGTTTCAGCCGGTTCTTCAACCGTCTTCACCGCGGAACCTCCGTCATCCTCACGCCGATTGAAACGCAACGCCCGCCGACCGGCGGAATTTCTTCCGCAGGGCGCGCATACGTCTTTTCAGTCTGTTCCGGGAACCGCGTCATTTGTCACTTGCCGCAGACCCAGTCGACGTCGAACCGCGCGAGCGTGACATTGCGCGTCACTCTGTTTCCGGGCGCGCCGCCCGGCGCGCAGTAGAAATCGCATTCGTAGAGGCACAGCATCGTCCCGTCCGGCGCCGCCGCCAGATCGCTGTAGCTCGACGGCCCTTCGTGCAGCGTGCGTTTGGCGCGCCACGTGCGGCAATCGTCGTCGCTGAGCTGGATCGTGACGCGCTTGCGGTCCATCATGAGCGGATGTTTGCGCTGCTCCTGCTCCAGCACGTCCGGATTGGAGAAAAAGACCAGTCCCGGCGCGCCGTTCCCGTCCCGAAACGAATGACGCACGAGCGACGCCATGCAGACGGGCTCAAGCAGCGCCTCGTCGTAGACGGGCTTCGACCAGTCCGTGGCGCCGTTCGGACTGACCGTCACGAGCCGGCGTCTGCGCGGAATCGTTTCGTTGCGCATGTTGAAAAGCAGCGAACCGTCGGAAAGTTCCACGGCGGCAGTTTCGTTGGGATTCACCGTTTCGGCGGTGTTGGCGCACGCAAGCGACCCCATGCGCCACGAGCGGCCGTGATCGTCGCTGTAGACGACCGTGACCACGGACGGATGGTGGCTCCTGTGCCCGCCCTCGAGTTTGTTTTCGGTGCTGTCCGACATCCACACCGGGAATACGAGACGCCCGTTGCGCATACGCGTGCCGTGTCCGGGTCCGACGGCCACGACTCGCCACGGATATTTGACGCGCTGGAACACGTCCGTTATCTCGCGCGGCTTCGTGAACGTGAGGCCGCCGTCGCGGCTGTCGATCTGGTACACGCGGGCGTAATCCTCGCAGAAAAGCGCGTGTATCGTTCCATCCGGTTCCGCGACCATGCAGAAGTTGTCGGCCGGACCTTCGCCGTAATCGGCGTGATCCACGATTTTCACGACGGGCCCCCACGTCCGGCCGCCGTCCTCGCTGCGCCGCATGAGAATGTCGTTGCCCGACCAGTCCCCGCCCGTTCCCGGACGCGCTTCGACCGCCGCGAGCACGATTCCTCCGTTCGTCGACACAAGGCCCGGAATGCGGCACACCGTGTAGCCGAGTTCAACGGGGTCGAAAAGCACCTGTTCTTTCAGCATCGCTCCGTCTCCTTGCGGAAAATCGCTATTTCGCTCCATTCGATCACGCCGCAGCGCGGCGAAATCACTTCTATGAGATTGTGTCCGTCCAACAGCGCGCCGTCCGGAATCGCGTAGCGCCACAGGTCTTCGTCGGGCGTAGGTTCCGCGACGCCGTCGCACGGCCCGGCGAACACGCACCGCGCGCCGTTGAGATAAACCGAAGCCGCGGCGGCCGGCGTCAACTGTCCGTCCCACACGTTTCCGTCGCGTCTGGAACATCCGGTGAACGCAAGCCTGATCTCCGAGCACGCGCCCTGCGGGACCTTTCCGACGTGCATGCGGATCTCCGCCGTGTCCGGCACCGAAAGATCGGACCACGGACTGCCGTTGCCGCACGGTCCGCACGCGACCGGAAGCCGCGCGAGCCGAGCCTGGCCGGGCGCGGTGCAGTCGTCGTACGTGGCGATGTGCCGGCGCGGCACGGACGCAAGCGCGTCAGCGTCGCCGAGGACGGAAATAATTCCGCGGTGCGCGCCTTCGCCCAGCGCGTTGGAGCGGTCGAAAAGATTGAACGCATGGATCATGTCAGCCCCGCGCTCGAAGAACTGCGCGGCAAGACCGGCCAGCGCCTCCGGGCCGACCGTGCGGCGTTCGCCGTTCTTCAGGTGAGGACGTTCGCGCGTCGCGCGCAGCACCGACACGACGCCGGGCGCGAGCACGGCGCCGGTTCCGTCGAGCAGCTGTTTCCAGATTTCGACGGGAAGCTCGTCGTACACGCACATGTCCGGCGACGGCGCCACGCCGTCCACGAGGCCTTCGCGCGCCCACGCGACGGCGTCCAGTCCGAACCCTTCGCAATCCCACGGCGTCGGAGGCACGCGCACGGAAACCTTCACGGCGCGTCCGTTCGCGCGGCACAGAGCCCGCACGCGGCGCATCACGTCCGTGGCCGCCGCCGCGCCTTCACGTTCGTGGCCGGGAGCGAAATGCCACGTGCGGCGCATCCAGTCGAGTTCGATTCCGTCCGGTTCGTAGCGGTCGAGCAGCGCGGATATGCAGCGCACGATGCGGTCGCGCACCTGCGGGAAGCGGTAATCGTACGCGCGGTCGCAGTTGCGGTCGAACGCGTAGTTGCGGCGGCGCAGTTCCGGATGTTCGCGCCACCACGCCGGATGGCTCGGACTGTCTTCGTTGAAATAATGGTGATCGTCGTTCATCCGCACGCCCAGCCACGCGCCGATGCCGTGGAAACGCGCACGGTCGATCCAGATCCGGAACGGATCGATTCCCGAATCGAGAAGGCTCAGATGGTTCACCTCTGAACGCGTCAGCGGCGTTCCGGCGGCGCGCCTGGCCGCGGCCGCGGAATCAAGCCGCTCCCATTCGGCCGCGTCCACCGGCGCGGCGATGCGTTTGCCGACGGCGCAGAACACGAGCGCGCGCACCGACGTTCCCGCGTACGAGTCCACGAGCGCGCGGCATCCGTCCACGGTCATTTCGTCCGGCCCGCGCGTAAGAAGGAAATGGGCGTCGTCGATGTTGAGTACGACGCCTCCGCGAGTCTCACCGTTTGGCATTGCGTTCTTCATCAGTCAAATCCACCTTCGCGCCGAGCCCGCGCAGTTTCGCGCGCAGCGTCCCCGCGTCCACTCTTCCGAAATCGCCGTCCGGCGCAAGCGACGCCGCGCAGCCCGCCGCCTCGCCCATCGCCATGCACGGAGCCATCACGCGGAGCGGTCCGAGAACGTCGCGCTCCACGCTGACCGCGCGTCCCGGGCAGATCAGGTTGCGCACCGGATGCGGCAGCATCACCGAATACGGGATCGGTATGAAAACCGGTATGGAAACCTTTTTCTCGCTCATCGGCTGGCGGCTGGGCTTTTTCGGATCGGGAAGATCCCATCCGTAGGCGCTGTAGCCGATGACGTCGTCGAACGTCCTGCACGAAACCACGTCGTCGACCGTCATGACCGTGTCTCCGACGATGCGGCGGGTCTCGCGCACCCCGAGCGACGGCGCCACGTTCCGCACGCGGGCGTTTTCGAACCCCGCCACGTGTTTGCGGAGTATGGAGGTCAGTTCCATCACCTCGGCTCGCCCGCGGCGGATGCCGTCGCTCACCGACGCGGCGTCGGTGCCGTCCACGCCGCAGATGCGCGTGGTGTTCATCATCATCGTGCCTTCGTGCGGCATCTTGACGCTGATCAGAATGTCGTACGGAAACTTCCAGATTCCCTTCGCGCGCAGTTCTTCGATTTCGCGGCGGAAGCGCGGCGTGTCGTTCTTTTCGATGTAATCGGAAAGCGCCCGTTCGTCCACGCCTTCAAGCTCGAACTCCATCGACGCCGGCGTCATGAGTCCGTCGCCATCGCGCCCGAGCACCGTCCGGCAGCCGGAAAAAGCGGCGATGTCCGCGTCGCCGGTCGCGTCGATGAACGACTTCGCGGCGTACGCCGAAAGTCCGTTCTTGTTCGCGGTGACGACGTGCGTGACGAAGTCTCCGTCAAGAATCGCGGCGGCGGTGTGCGTGTCGAACAACACGTCGATTCCGGCGTCCGCGAGTCTGCGGTCGAGAAACGCCGCCATTTCGTACGGATCGAACGCCACGCCGTTGAGCAGTCCGCGGGCCCACCCGTAAGGCTGGTACCTGCCGCGGTAATTCGAATCGAGCGGAAGCTGCGCGATTCCGAGCGCGGCGGCTTCTTCGGACAACGTCTTGAAAAGCCCCTGAACGACCCATTTCAGGCCGCCGTCCGTGCGCCCGCCGAGCCAGTGCGTGACAAGTCCCGACACTCCGGTTCCGCCGAGCTGCGACGTGCGTTCGACGACGAGCGTCCGCAGCCCTTCGCGCGCCGCG
>JAZUJQ010000007.1:0-2060 GCA_045642845.1 Kiritimatiellia bacterium | reverse complement strand
ATGAGTCCGCCGACGCCGCGGGTGGTGGCGACGAGCGGATCGCGCGCTTCTGGAGCGACGAGAACCAGGCCGGCGGCCCGTGCGATCTCGATGATCGCGGTATCGCCGGCCAGCACGTATTCCGCCTGCGTCTTCACGTGCATCGGACCGGTCACGGAGACGCCGACATACTCGCCGCCCAGCCCTTCGCGGAGCGCCTCGAGCGTGCCCTCTCCGCCGTCGGCCATCGGACGCACCGTGCATTCGGCGCCGGGCCACGCGCGCGCGACGCCCTCCGCGACGGCGCGGCCGGCCTGCATCGAAGTCAGCGAACCTTTGAACGAATCGACCGCGATCAGCGCTTTTCGGCGGCGGCGCGGGCTTCGTTGTAGGAATTGCGGAAGAATATCGTCCATTCGGTCTGAAGATCCGTCGGAGAAAGCCCCTTGAGAAGCGATGCATCCTTGCGGGCCTTCGTCACGTTCGCCCAATTCACGGCGTAAGGCTCCTCCGGCATGCGTTCGAGAAGGCGCACGGCCTCGGGGCACGCCTCGGGACCGCCGGCCGCGAGAATCGCGCGCCACGCGGCGCGGAGCTCCTCGCCGCTGTCCATGCACATGGCGCGCACGAACGAACGGAGAAACGAGAAATGGGCGGCGGTCCAGCGCGGCTCGTATTCGAACGAAGACGCGAGCAGATATGCGTCAACGGAAGGATCGTTCAGCGGATCGCTGGTTTCGTATCCCGGAGCATCGAGCGAACCGTCGTAGAACGACCGGCGTATCGGGAGGCGGCGGAGCGCGTGCTTGCGGGGACCTCCGGGAACGCCCGGTTTGCCGTTCCAGAGTTTCTGTCCGTCCTCGGAAAGAACGTACTCGATGAAACGGCACGCCAGTTCGCGCCGCTCGGAACCGCGCAAAAGCGACACAGGATCGCCGGAAATCGACGAACCGCCGCGCGGCGTTACGTAAAGCAGACGCTCGCGGTCCCCGACGCGCGTGGTTTCCGCCTGAACTCGGCCGTAGAAATCGATGCACACCCCTGCGGCGGCGTCGCCGGACGCGACGTCGACCGGAACTTTGCCGGCGGCGTCCGTGAAATAACGGGCGTTCGCGCCGATGCGCTGAAGCAGATGAATGCCTTCGAGCCAGCCGGCCTCGATGTCGGCCTGATAGCGGTCCCACTCCTCATCACCGGGCTTCGGGCCGCTCTTTTCCATTTCGGAAATCCTTTCCGGCGACCAGCCCTGCGCGATGACGTGATCGCGGCACGTGGAATGCAGAATCATTTCGAACGCCTTCGCGATCGAACCGGACTTGGTGGGATCGGTCACGGCGACAAGCCCGCACAGACGGGGATCGGTGAGATCGCGCCAGACCGAAGGCTGCTTCACCGATCCGTCGGCGTTGGTCACGCCGAGGTCGGCGAGCCGGTCCGGATTGGAAGCGATGCCGAAACCGGAAAGCACCGCCGAGCAGAAAACGTCGCTGCGCCACTCTTCGCCGCCCATGCCCTCGGGAATGAGGCAGTTCCCGTTTTCGTCTTCCAGCACGCCCTTCGGCCATCCGCCTTTCGGCCACGGCGCGACCGTGAGTCCCTTCTTCGCCGCCGCACCGTGATCGTAGGTGCCGCCGCCGAAAAAGACGTCGATTTTGCACGTGAACGCAGCGGGATCGTCGATTTCGAAGAAATTGGTCGGGGCGTTGACGTCGCCCGAAACGCGGCGCAGATACGCGGAAAACGCCGTATCGTATTCGCTTTCGAGATAACGCATGATCTCGGTGGTGCCGCCGATGTTGCGCCAATCGATCGAAACCGGCGCGCCGTAACGCGCGGAGTGCCATGCCGAAAAGCCGCGCGCGAACTCTTCGCGGATGGACGCGATGTGCGGAGACACGACGACCAGCACGGGATCGCCTTCCTTCCACTCGCCTTTTTCGGGAGCGGGACGCAGAATGAACGGCAGCGCCACGATCGCCGCCGCCGCCGTCAGTATGAGGATGTTCTTGAACATGGCGTATTCAACGTGAAGCGTGACGGTCAATCGGCGAGCGCGATGACGTCGGACGGCGCCACCCACG
>JAZUJQ010000006.1:0-1744 GCA_045642845.1 Kiritimatiellia bacterium | reverse complement strand
GCCGGACGGATGATTGTGCGCCAAGGTCACGAACGTGGCGCGGGAACGTATCGCTTCAATGAAGACTTCGCGCGGATGGACCGGCGTGGAGTCGGCCGTGCCGGACGAAATCCGGTGGCGCATCACCGGTCCGCACAGTCTGCAGCGGCGGTCGAGCGGAAGAACGTAGAAACCCTCCGTGGGATTCTGCACCAGAAACGGCCGCAGATACCGCGCCACGGCCGACGGAGAATCGAGTTTCGGACGGTCTTCGACCGATTCCGAAAGAATGCGGCGCGCGATTTCGAACACCGCCGCGAGCGTGATTCCGCGCACCTCCCCCACTCCGAGCTGTCCGCACAGTTCCTCCACGCCCGCCTGCGAAAGCAGCGCCATCGAATCGCCGTACGAATGCAGCAGATCCTCCGCGATCGCAAGCACGTTGCGGCCGTGCGTGCCGCTGCGGAGCTGGATTGCGAGCAACTCGGCGTCGGACAGCGCCGCGGCGCCGCAGCGAAGCAGCTTCTCGCGCGGCAGCAGCCGCTCGCGTCCCGTGTACTCGCTCTTCAACGACACGGTGCGCCCGTCGCGCGGACGTTCGTCAGGCGAGGCGCGTCCCGGCTCGAAAACGCCGTCGGAATCCATTGCGGAAATCAGTAAATGTTTGTGTCCGAACGATCGGACGCGCGGACCGTCCGTTCGCCGGAAAACAGTTTAAGCGAAATCGAAGCGTCGCCGTCGCCCGGATCGAACGTCGCCTGATCCGCGCAGGCCGGCCAGACCAGATCGCGCCCGAAGTGTTTTTCCGACACGTACCTGATCATTTCAAGTTTCGGCGCGCCGCCGTCCGGCGCGACTTCGTCCGGATGGTCCTTGCACAGGCGGGTGCAGCGCGCCAGCGAGTACGCGGCGACATCCACGCGCGAAGCGTCGCAGGCGCGCATCAGCGTCGGCGCGACGGCGAACGCGAGCAACGCCGCGATGCCCGAAAGCAGCAGGAGTTCAAGCGGCGTCACTCCGCCAGCGTTTCCATGCGGACGCCGGCTCATAGCGAAATGCAAAGCGCGGTCGAACCCGGAACGGAGGATTCCACGGTGTAACCGACGGGCTCGGCCGGAATCAGGCACGTGCGCCATGCAGGCACGTTGACCGACGCGCCGTCGGACGTGGAGACGACGAGATCGTTTCCTTCGGCGAACCAGGCGTGGAAAGTGGTGCCGTCCGTCGCCAGAGCCTCCGGACCGGAGAGCTCGAAGCGCTTCATGGTGAAGAAATCGCTGCGGACGATGCCGTGGCACCTGTTCGCTGGATTCGCGCACTTCAAAGGAACGGGCTCGCAGATGTCCATCCGCGGCATCTTCCACGCGATGGCGTTCTCGGCCTCGTCGAGATGAAGCTCGCGCGGTTTTCCGTCCGCGCCGACGCGGTCCCAGTCGTGGATGCGGTAGGTCGTGTTGGACGACTGCTGCACCTCGTACACGAAGCACCCCTCGCAGATGGCGTGAACCAGACCGCCCGGAATGAAAATCGCCTTGCCGCGTTCCGCCGGAACGGCGCGCAGAAGCGATGAAACCTGCTTCTGCCGCACGGCGTCCGCGAAAATGCGCGGCCCCACCCCTTCCTTGAACCCGGCGCACACCACGCCGCCGGGATCGGAATCGAGGAAATACCACATTTCGGTTTTGGGTTCGCCGCCGTATCGGGCGGCTGATTCCTCGTTCGGGTGAACCTGTACCGTAAGCCGGTCCTTCGCGCCGATGTGTTT
>JAZUJQ010000005.1:0-6173 GCA_045642845.1 Kiritimatiellia bacterium | reverse complement strand
GTCCGTGAGCACCGCCATTTCGCACGGCACGCCGCGCGGCGAACGCCGCACGCTCTTTCCGGCGTTGAGATTCTCCTCGCAGCGGCGGGCTTTGGCCGCCTCTTCGTCGCGCGCCTCCGGATTGCGGGCGGACTC
This sequence comes from Kiritimatiellia bacterium, assembly GCA_045642845.1. Lineage (GTDB taxonomy): Bacteria > Verrucomicrobiota > Kiritimatiellia > RFP12 > UBA3636 > JAZUJQ01. Next base: position 6,038 of record JAZUJQ010000005.1, on the reverse strand, counting down.
GGCGCGTCTGGCCAGGACGAGCGCGACGGCGAGGGTGTGGAAGCACATCAGACCGCACTTGCTGGATGCGGGGCACGAACAGCCGTTCTCCACGCGCAGGCGGGTGTGGGGCAGCGTCTTGAACGACACCTTCACCGGGATCCCGTTCATGAGCACTTCGCCCGTGGCGGTGCGCGAATCCGCGTCGTACGCGGCGCGCATCACGGCGCCTTTGTCGACGGCGAGGCAGGCGGCGGTGTAGCTGGCTTCGTCGCCCCATCGGCGTATTTCGTCTGTCTTGTAGTCGAAGATCTTGTTCATGGGGATGATGCTCGTGATGCGTATGTTTTGAAATCGCGGACGTAATTCCGGCGGAACGCGCGGCGCCGGAAAACCGGCCGCGGCGGAATGCCGGGGCATTCATTCATGCGGAAATGCAGGCCCGCGCGGAAAAACGCCTCACTCGATGTCGAGGAGTTTCTTCACGTCGGCCCACGTGAGTTTGGCCATGGTCTTGTCGTCGCCCTCGACCGTCGAATCGATGATGGCGCGCTTGCGGCGCTGCATCTGGAGCACTCGCTCCTCGACGGTTCCGGACGTGATGAGACGGATCGAATAAACGGTGTTCTTCTGACCGATGCGGTGCGCGCGGTCGGTCGCTTGATCCTCCACGGCCGGATTCCACCACGGGTCGAAGTGTATGACTTCGTCCGCGCCGGTGAGATTGAGGCCGCTTCCGCCCGCTTTGAGCGAAATGAGGAAGACCGGGATCGACGGGTCGGAATTGAACCGGCTCACTTCGGTCATGCGGTCCTTGGTCGTGCCGTCGAGGTAGCAGAACCGCACGCCCGTGCGCTCGAATTCGCGGCGCAGGATGTGCAGCATCTGGACGAACTGCGAGAAAATCAGCACGCGGTGGCCTTCGCCGATCGACGTGCGCAGGAGTTCGTTGAGCTGTTCGAGCTTGGACGACGGCGCGTCGTACTTGCGCGGACGGCCGCGGCCGGAATCGAGCAGCGACAGGTGGCAGCACACCTGGCGGAGGCGCAGCAGCACCGTGAGGATGAGCATGCGGCTCTTCTCGAAGCCGAATTCGTGCACCGAATCGGTGACCTCGTTGCGCGAGGCCTCGAGAATGCGGTCGTACACGTCGCGCTGCTCCGGCGAAAGCTCGCACCACGACGTGCGGACGATTTTCGGAGGCAGGTCCTTGGCCACGAGCGTCTTGAGACGGCGCAGCAGGAACGGCGCAAGACGTTCGTGTATGCGCCACGACGCGTCGGCGTACATCTCCGACTCGATCGGCGCCTGCATGGGTTCCTCGTAGAGACGCTTGAACGTCTCGTAATGCCCGAGATAACCCGGCAGAAGAAAGTCGAAAATGCTCCAGATGTCCGACACCGAATTCTCGATCGGCGTGCCGGTCACAACGAGGCGGCAGGCGTCCTGGTTGAGCATCTTCACGGAACGCGCGTTCATCGTGTTCTGGTTCTTGGTGTTCTGCGCTTCGTCCAGCACGATCGCCGAGAAATGGTGTTTGCGGTATTCCTCGATGTCGCGCCTGATGAGCGCGTAGGACGTGATGACCAGCCTGTGTTCCGGGATCTTCGCGAAATCCTCGTGGCGCTGCGCGCCCGAGATCGCGATGGCCTTCATTTCCGGCACGAAATGGTTGGCCTCGTGCAGCCAGTTGAACACCAGCGACGTCGGGCAGATCACCAGCGCCGGGCTCTTGTCCCCGTTCACGCGGGGCAGCGAGAGCCACGCCAGGGTCTGGATCGTCTTGCCGAGGCCCATTTCGTCGGCCAGAATGCCGGCCTGACCCTTCGTTTCGAGATCGCGCAGCCACGCCACGCCGATCGTCTGGTACGGGCGCAGCATCGACTTGACCGGCTCGTTCAGCGGCGCCGGCCCGAGGAACTTGACGCGCGTCGAACAATCGGCCTCCGCGAGCCACGCCGCCGGGGGATTCAACACGCGCACGCCGCCAGTCGCCAGACTGTCGAGCGTGGCTTTGATGTAGTGTGCGTACGCCATCGGCAGCCTGTGGCGCTGTGCGTACTGCGCCACTTTGCGCACCGCGGTCTTGCGGTGGACCGCGCCGAGGCATTCGCCTATCACGTCGTCGAGCTCGTCCGTGCTCGCGCGGTCGAACAGCACCATGCCGCCGTTGTGCTCGACGTACGTGACGCCGGCCTCGGCTTTCGCGACTTCCTTCTCGGAAAGCTCGATGGAACCGTCGTTGGAAACGAGGCGGTAGCCGATTTCGAACGACGCGCCGTCCGGCGCGACCGAAATGTCGACGAGCGGGGACACGACGCGCAGCGACGCGGCGTATTTCGCCGTGTTTTCGTCCAGCGACACCGACCACTTGCGGCGGTGCAGCAGAGGCACCGTGGACGCAAGGAAGTTGAGCACGTCCGCATCGCCGATGATTTTCGGCATGGAATACCCGCTGGAGTACGGATTGGAGGCGTCGGCCGAGGCGTTGACGCGGACGATTCCGTGTTCCGCAAGACGCATCACGGCGGCGCGTTCCGAGTCGCGGTTGCGGCAGTAGTAGATGAAATTGTCGCTCTGGTCGGGAACCGTGAAATCCTCGACGGACGACGAGCCGACGGCGTCGATGACGAAACGCGGCGCGGCTTCCGTTCCGGAATAACCGGGGAAGTCGGAATACACGGCGTTCAGTTTGAGCGCCAGCGACGCGCGCGAACCGGACACTTCGATGAAAAACTTCGGCTTCCACGGTTTGATCGTGTACACCGACTGGTCGAACTGCACGTCGAAACCGTCGTCGCCGAGGATGTCGCGGAGCGTCTTCATCGTTCCGGTCATCGGAATCTCCCCGCGGAGTTCCTTGCGGATGAAATCGATCGTCGATTTGCGCGGAAGCCGGTAGACGTCCTGGAAATACACTTCTCCGTAAGTCGCCGGAATCACCTGACGCAACGGCCAGAGAGAATCTTCGTAAAGCGCGTAGACGACGTCCTTCGTCCAATCCGTGAGATCGCGGAAAACCAGATACTGCGGACGCGTTCCGGGCGGCGCGTCCGGAAGGCGCAGGTCCAGCGCAAGCTCGAGCTGGCCGGTCGTCACGTCCGACGTCACGTGCAGAACCGACGGAAGCGACTGCGCGTCCTGACGCACGGTGACGGCGTTGCCGCCGACCGGATGGAACTGCAGACCGTTGTCCGAAACGGCTTTGAGAAAGGTCACGAACCTTGCGCTCGAAAGCGGAATGTTCCGGCGCGAACGCATCGGCAGATCGTCGCCGGAAAACATATGTTCCAGCATGTAAAGGATGTGATCGTCCTCCGGCGTGCAGAGATAATCGACCTTCTTAGCGAGCAGATCGGCCAGCGTGCACGGCGTCACACGCCCCGCCACGGCGACGGCGAACGCCACCGGAACGTCGTATCCCGCAGTGCACCGCGACACCCAGTTGTCCGGGACGTAAAAACGCAGACGCGGCCTGCTGGCCGAATCGGCGGAGGAAACGGGACGCCCCGACGCCATCGCGCGGGCCGACGGAGAACCGTCCACCACGTGAGCGCGCAGAAGTTCGAGCCTGGACTTTTTCGACTGGATTTCATCCGCGAAGGCGGATCCCGCGCCGGATTTCGCCGAGGCGTGATCCGCCTCGAGCGCCAGCGCGGCCGCCACCATGTGCACGCACACGCGTCCGTCGCGCTGCGAGGCCGCGCACGGACACAGATTCTCCACCAGCCCGCGCCGGTCTTTGAAAGTCCGGAATCTGGTGTGCAGGGAATGTCCGGCGTGGAAAATGTCCGCCTCGCCTATCCCGTCGGAATAAACGGCGTTTGTGACTTCGCCCCTCTGGATGTACTGAATCGTGGCTTCGGTCACCAAACGCGAACCGCCCCAAAGAAGTATCTCATCCTTCGTGAAGTCAAAAACGTCTTTCCCTTGTGGCGATGTTCCCATTCTTGTCCAGAACCCGTTTGTTGATGTCCTTCGTTACTGAAGACACCTCATTGCTGAAGTCCCTTCACTTATATCCAATGCAGCCGCAGAAGTCAACCACGTTTTTCGATTTTGCCGTGCAGTCGGCAAAACCGGACGGATTCATTCACGGCCTCAGGTCGGTCTCCGGCTTGTTTTTCAAAAAAAGTCCATTTGATTGCAATTGCATTTTTCGTTATACTACACGCCCATGAAAACCTTGAAACTCAAGAAGGCGGAGCCCGCCGCGGCCGCCACCGCAACTCCTGCGGCCCCTGCAGAGGGGAACGGCGGCATCTTCGTTTCAAGCCGCCACGCAAATCCGCTTGAAGCGCAGAACGCTTCCGCGCCCGCCGGAAAATGGACCGTTGCGGCCGTCTTCGGCATCATCGCGTTCGTCCTGTTCGTCTGCGTCGCGGTCATCGCGTACATGGACTGGACCGCGTTGCGCTACGCGTAACGGGTTTCATCCGTTTTTCTGCCGCGATGTCTTCGATTCCGGCGCATCTTTCCGTTTTGTGCTGGGCCGTCGCGGTCGGTTTGTTCGCGTGGTACATCGGCGATGTATCGCGCAACATCACTTACGTGACGCTCGCCGACGGCCGCCGTCAGGAACGCCGGTTGCCGCTGACCTTCCGTCTGGTGCTGCCGCTCGCGCCGAACTTCCGCAGGCTGTTCGACCCCAAGGGACCGTTCCCGATGCGCGACAATGCGGACGCGATGATCGTCTCCGGCGGATACGAAGGATTGCTTTCGGGCTGGGAGTTTCTGGCGCTCAAATGCCTGCTGCCTCTGTGCTTCGGTCCGTTCTGGATCATTCTTCTGCACATGCTGGGGCATGCCGTCCCGATGCTGGCGCAGCTCGTGCCCGCGCTGAGCGTGCTCGGGCTGCTGTTGCTTTACGTTTATCCGATGTCATGGCTCCGCGGCGCCGTCAAACGCCGCCGCAACGCCGTGCTGCGCGCCCTGCCGTTCGTGCTCGATCTGCTCACGCTCTCCGTCGAGGCCGGGCTTGATTTCATGACCGCGCTCCAGCGCTGCACCGAACGCCGCGTCGTCGATCCGCTCACGGAGGAAATCATGCGGGTCATCCGCCAGACGCAGGTGGGCGCGACGCGGCGCGACGCCTTGCGCGCGATGGCCGACCGCGTCGGCCTGCCGGACCTGCGCTCGGTCGTGAACGCCCTCGTGCAGGCCGACGACCTCGGCGTTTCCGTCGGCGCGATTCTGCGCATCCAGAGCGATCAGGTGCGCTCGCGCCGCTTCGAGCGCGCGGAACGCCTCGCCAACGAAGCGCCGACGAAACTTCTCGGTCCCCTCATGATTTTCATCTTCCCGTCGGTTTTTCTCATTCTCATGGGTCCCGTCGTGTACCAGATGATCCAACAGGTTTGATTGCAATGAAAGAAATGTTCAACGCCGGTCTCGCCGCGAAAATCACGGCTTGCGGAAACATCGCGGTCGTCGTGATCGACGACGCCGCCGACGCCGTTCCGACCGCGCGCGCGCTGCTGGAAGGCGGCGTCAATGTCATGGAGCTCACGGTCCGCACCGCCGCCGCGGCCCGCGCGATCCGGACGATCCCACCCGATGTGCCCCAAATGATCATCGGCGCAGGAACGCTTCTCACGGAGGAACAGGTCGACGGAGCCCGCGCCGCCGGCGCGGCGTTCGGCGTCGCGCCCGGATTCAACGCCGGAATAGTCAGGCATGCGTTCGAAAACGGATTCCCGTTCGCTCCCGGAGTCATGACTCCGTCGGAAATCGAAGGCGCGCTCGCGCTCGGGTGCCGCATCATGAAACTCTTCCCGGCTTCGGTGCTCGGCGGCCCCAAGGCCGTCAAAACGCTCACGGCTCCGTACAAACACCTCGGCTTGCGCTACATCCCGCTCGGCGGGCTCACGGCCGACAACACCGCTGAATACCTCGCGGATCCTTCGATCTGCGCCTGCGGCGGATCTTGGATAGCACCGGCGAAGCTCATCAACGCGCACGATTGGAACGCCATCGCCGAAAACGCGCGGAAAGCCGCCGCGGCCGCCAGGTCGGCGCGAAGTTGATTTCCCGGACGAGTGGCGGAATTGGCATACGCG
>JAZUJQ010000004.1:0-4712 GCA_045642845.1 Kiritimatiellia bacterium | reverse complement strand
TCCCACGGATTTTCGCGGAGGAAGCGCAGACAGACGTCGAAGGTCGCGCCGCCCCAGCACTCGAGCGAGTAGTAGCCGGCGTTGTCGATCGTGTCGATAATGTCGAGGATGTCGGAAGTGCGGATGCGGGTCGCCCACAGCGACTGCGGGGCGTCGCGGAGCGTGGTGTCCGTGATGCGCAGCGGAGCGCGGTTCGCGAGAAGAATCGTGTCGGATACGACGGTCGGACGGGCCTCCTCGGCCGTGCGGTTCTTTTTGGCTTTCATTTCGTGAAGGCGCCCATGGCGCCGAATTTACGGTAACGGGATTCAACGAGAGCTTCGCCGGACGGAAGCGCGGCGAATTCATCGAGCGTTTCTTTGACGGTCTCGCGGACCGTCGCGATCGCCGCTCCGGGATCGGAGCCGGCGCCGGCGGCGGGTTCGGCGATGACGCCGTCCACCACGCCGAGTTTGACGAGGTCCGGAGCGGTGAGTTTGAGCGCGGCCGCGGCTTCGGGAGCCTTCGAGCCGTCGCGCCACAGAATGCCTGCGCACCCTTCCGGGGAAATCACCGAATAAATCGCATTCTGCATCATCAGCACGCGGTCGGCCACCGCGATGCCGATCGCGCCGCCGCTGCCGCCCTCGCCGGTCACGATCGAAAGAATCGGGGTTTTCAGGCCGGCCATCTCGAGCAGATTGCGCCCGATGGCCTCCGCCTGACCGCGCGCCTCGGCGTCGAGCCCCGGATACGCGCCGGCCGTATCGACGAGCGTCACCACTGGCAGACGCCATTTTTCGGCCAGACGCATGAGGCGCAGCGCCTTGCGGTAGCCTTCGGGATCGGCCATGCCGAAGCGGCACGCGATGCGCTCCTCGGTCGTGGAACCCTTCTGGTGACCGATCAGCACGAAGCGCCTGTCGCCGATGCGCGCGAGGCCGCCGAGAATGGCCGGATCGTCGCCGAACACGCGGTCGCCGCGCAGTTCGATGAACTCGTCGCAGGCCTTTTCGGCGTAATCACGGCACGTCGGGCGGCCCGGATCGCGGGCGAGGCGCACGACGTCCCATGCGGAAGAGGCGTTCTTCCCGGCCTTGGACGCCGGCTTCTTTTTCGCCTTCGCCGCCCCGGATTTTTTCGCGGGCGCGGCGGCCGCGTTTCCGGCGGCGTATTCCATGAACGAAGCGATGCGCTTCTTGAGTTCCGAACGCGGCACGATGACATCGACGAAACCGTGGTCGCGCAGATATTCGGCGGTCTGGAAATCGTCCGGCAGTTTCTGTTTGATCGTGGCTTCGATCACGCGGCGTCCGGCGAACCCGATGAGCGCGCCGGGTTCGGAGATGTTCACGTCGCCGATGAGCGCGTACGAAGCGGAGACGCCGCCGGTCGTCGGATCGGTGAGAAGCGAAATGTAGGGCAGCCCCGCTTCGCGGAGTTTCTGCAGCGCGGCGCACGTGCGGGCCATCTGCATGAGCGAAAGGATTCCTTCGTGCATGCGGGCGCCGCCCGAGGCCGAAACCATCACGAACGGGACCTTGCGCTCGATCGAACGTTCGACGGCGCGCACGATTTTCTCGCCGGCGCCGGACGAAAGTGAACCTCCGAAGAAACGGAAATCCATCACGGCGAGCACTGCGGCGTGGCCGTCGATGGTGCAATCGCCCGTGACCACGGATTCGCCCTGGCCTAGCTTCTTCACCGTCGCCGCCGCCTTTTCGGCGTACGGACCTTTGGCGTCCGAGAATCCGAGATGATCGCGCGGCACGACCTCGGACGCGAACTCGGCGAACGAACCGGCGTCGGTCAGAAGCGCGATGCGGTCGCGGCACGACAGGCGGTCGTGATGCCCGCACTTGGGGCAGACCATGAGATTGCGGACCCACTCGTCTTTGAAAATGTGCGACTGGCACTTCGGGCACACGTGCCAGATGTCCTCGAGAGGTCCGGGGGTTTGCGCCTCAGCGCCGTTTTTAGTGAACCAGGCCATTTAAAGGTTGAAGTGTAAAAGTGAACGGAAACAAGGCGGGATCCGGCGATCGGAACGTCACCAGCCCATGCAGAAAATGAGCGCGCCGACGCCGACGGCGAAGGCGAATATCCCCAGCAGCCAGTGCCAGAGCACGCACCAGGCGCGCGCCGTGCCGTGGCGGATCGAGAAAAGCCCGACCCACAGACAGTATTCGTGACCGCATTCGCTGCAGCGGATGTTGGCCATCGAACCCGGCGTCCACTTCATCCACGTCGGCGGATTCCATTTCCAGTGTTTGGACGCTTTGCAATACGGACATCTGTATTTCATGATCAGAAAACTCCCCTCCCGCACACCGGTTTATCGTCGCGGACACGCACGGGAGGCACCAAAGTGGAAAAAAGATCCGAAAGGGTTTCGGGACGGCGGATCATCACCGGGCGGCCGTCTTCGCCGACGAGCCATTCGGCGCTGCGCGGCTTGCCGTTGTAGTTGAAACCCATCGCGTGGCCGTGCGCACCGGCGTCGTGGATGGCGAGCAGGTCGCCCGGCTCCAGAGGGGGAAGCGCGCGGTCGATCGCGAATTTGTCGTTGTTCTCGCAGAGCGAGCCCGTGACGTCGTAAACCTCCGTGCACGGCGCGTCCTCTTTGCCGAACACCGTTATGTGGTGGTACGCGCCGTACATCGCGGGACGCATCAGGTTCGCCATGCAGGCGTCCAGCCCGGCGTACTTTTTGTACGTGTCCTTGATGTGCAGCACGCGGGAGACCAGCCAGCCGCAGGGACCGGTGATCGTGCGTCCGCACTCCATCGCCAGACGCGGCGCGGGCAACCCGTTCGCGACGAGAATCGTCTCCATCTCGCGGCGCACTCCGGCGGACACCGCGGAAAGATCAACCTCTTTTTCACCGGGTTTGTACGGAATGCCTATGCCGCCGCCGAGGTCGACGAATTCGAACGTGACGCCGAGCGTCTGCGAAAGACGCGCGACGAGCGTGAACACCACGCGGGCCGTTTCGACGAAATAAGCCGGATCGAGTTCGTTCGACGCCACCATCGTGTGGATGCCGAAGCGCTTCACGCCCTTGTTTTTGAGCAGGTGGTAGCCCTCGAACATCTGATCGGGGGTGAACCCGTATTTCGCCTCTTCCGGACGGCCGATGATTGCGTTGCCTTCCTTCGCGCGGCCCGGATTGAGACGGCAGCAGACGAATTCCGGCAACCGCCCGATCGCCTTCTCGGCGTACGCGATGTGGCCGAGGTCGTCGAAATTCAGGATCGCGCCGAGTCTGGCGGCCCTGCGGAACTCGTCGGCCGGCGTGTCGTTCGACGAAAACACGACGTCCTCCCCGCGCACACCGGCGCGTTCGGCGAGCACGAGTTCCGCCATGGAAGAGCAGTCCGCGCCGCAGCCGGCCTTTTCGTGCAGCAGGGAAAGCACCGCCGGATTGGGCGTCGCCTTCACCGCGAAGTAATTGCGGAACCCCGGACACCACGAAAACGCCTCGCGCAACGCGTTCGCGCGTGCGACCATGCCCGCACCGTCGTACACGTAAAACGGCGTGGGCGTCACGCGTTCGATCGCATCGACCGTGGAACGCGGAAACGGGAATATCTTGCCATTCATTTGAAACGGGGCGGGATTCTAGCACATTTCCGCGTGCAAATGCGTTAGAATCGGCGGAAATGAATTCAACGATTCAAACGACTCTTTCAACACTGATTGCGCTGACCGCCATGCCCTTGATCGCAGGAACACGCGAATACATCTGGCCCGAAGGCCGGATGCCCTTTTTCCAGGAACACCAGTTCGCGGCCATGACCGACGAAGCGGAACGCCCCGGATTCGATCCGGCGGCGCACCGCTGCGCGTACGTCGAGTGGTACGACCCGCCGGCCGAACCGAACGGATGCTGCATGATCCTCGTTTCCGGCGGCGGCTACGTCAACTGCTGCGACGTGGGCCTCGTCGACATGTGGCGCGAACATTTCACGAAGCACGGCTACACGTGCGTGAACTTCGTCTACCGCACGCCGCGTCCGCAAGGCCTGCCCATCCACCAGTCGGCCTGGGAAGACGGACAGCGCGCGGTGCGCATGGTGCGCAGCGAGGCGGCCAAGCGCGGGTTCGACCCCGAGAAGATCGGCACCATGTCGATGTCCGCCGGTTCCCACCTCGCCACGTTGCTCGCCACCAGCTCCCAGACTCCGGCCTACGCCCCCGTCGATGCTCTCGACCAGGTGCCCTGCCACATCAACTGGGCGATCACCGGCGCCATCGCCTATGCCCTCACGGACGGCATTGGCGTACCCAACACCCAGAAGGGCGATGCGCCCGGGGTCAAGCTCGACACCTGCTTCAAGTTCGACGCGAAGACCTGCCCGATGTGCATGTTCCACGGCAGCCAGGACGTCTATGCGCCCACGGCCTCCACGCAGGTCTACCGCCAGCTGCGCCGGATGAAAATCCCCGCCGAACTCCACCTTTTCGCGGATCGTCCGCATGGTTTCTGGGGGAAGGACGGCCGGGGCGAGCAGTCCACCGGCTACGACAACTGGTTTGACCGCGCGCATGAGTTCATAACCCAGATGGGTTTCGCCAAGCCCGTACCGCCGTCGGAGGAACTGATGAAGCGCTACCCCGACGATCGCGCCCGCGCCTCCTACCAGAAGGAACCGGTGTGGCCCGCGGACAAAATGCCCGATCGCCAGCTGAAGGCGGATGGCAAGGACGCCCAGTGCACCCCCTATATTGAA
>JAZUJQ010000003.1:0-2370 GCA_045642845.1 Kiritimatiellia bacterium | reverse complement strand
ACTGCGCGCACGCAGCGCGCGTAGGCGTCGCGGCAGAAGTCCGCTTTGTCGCTGTACTCTTCCTTGCGCATCGAAAGCTCGAACGAGAACATACGCGGATAGGCCGAGCGGCGTATGTCCGCGATCAGGCGGCTCCAGTCGACGTCGCCGTTGAACGGCGCGCGGTGCTGGTCGCCGGAACCGTCGTTGTCGTGCAGATGCAGCGCCATCAGACGGTCGAGATTGTTCTCGAGGTGATCGAGTCCGCGCGCGACGCCGTCGCTTCCGCGGATGTTGCCGTGACCGGAATCGTAGCACAGGCCGACCGCGTCGGCCGGATATTCCGAAAACAGCTTCTCCAGCACTTCGAAAGTGTCGCCTGGCAGATTTTCAAGCGCGAACGGGATGCCTGGCGCCTGCGCCGCCGGCACGAGCTCGTCGAGAGAACGGCGGAGGGCGTCGACTTTTTTCCAGACGGTCGCGGCCTCCTCGGCCGAAGTCAGCTCGCCGATGTACGGAACGTGCATCATCAGCGCGCCCTCGCCGCGCAGCATCGCGAACATGCGCATGCGGTTGAGCACGAGGTCGACGCCGCCGCGGCGGTAAAGCTCGTCGGGCGAATACCAGCAGCAGAGCGCGTCGCCGCCGTCGCTGCCGTGGATGTCGAGCAGGCGCAGATTTTCCCGCTTCAGGCATCCGGCGAGCCTCGCCAGCTCGGCGTCGGTGTAGAAATGGTCGGAATTCCACTCGTGGCACCAGTGCAGGTGAGTGAATCCGGCCTGCGAGATGCAGTGCAGCGAATCGGCGGGGTCGCCGCGCGAACCGGCGTAATCGGTGGCCACCGCGATTGTGTCGACAGGGTTGTTCATGGCGTTGGATCTTTTGTCCGTGACGGCGCTGATTGTAGCAGAAAACGCCGTGAACGGCTCCGCGAAAGCGCAACGCGCCGCTTCGACGGACGGGGACGGCTCGCCGGGCCGATCGGAAGAACCGGCGCACGGCGCGCAGGTTTGCAAACCTTTCTCCGTTGATGTAGAATGGCGTGCATGAGCACCGACAAAGTTTTTCTCGACTCGAGCGGTCTTACTCGCGACAGTTTCGCCCTTGCGCGCAAAATCTACGATTCGGGTTTCAGACCGGAGGCGATAGTCGGGCTTTGGCGCGGCGGGACCCCGATCGCGGTCGCCGTGCAGGAGTTTTTCCACTACCTCGGCGTGGAGTGCTACCACACCGCCCTCAAAACCAGGGCGTACACCGGCATCGGCGTGTACGGCAGGCCTGTCATAGAAGGGCTCGGGTCGCTCTTCGAGCACATCCGTCCGAACACGCCCATTCTGGTGGTGGACGACATTTTCGACAGCGGGGAAACGGCGATGTCCGTCCGCGAAATCCTCGGCGCTTTCACCTCGCAGCTCAAAATCGCGACGCTCTACTACAAACCGTTGCGCAGCAAGGTGCCGACCAAACCCGATTACTACCTCAAGGAAACCGACGCCTGGTTGGTGTTCCCGCACGAACTCGTGGGACTTTCGCCGGATGAAATCCGCGAAAAAGACCCAGCCGTGGCCGAACTTCTGCACATCTGAAACACGCGCCGGCAGGCGCGCAACCCCGAAGAAACCGACAGCCGTGACTTCAAACGACGATTACGTTCTCCAGACACTCATAGAAAACAACCGCGTGACGCAGGAAACCGCGGACTCCGTGGCCGCCGACGCCGCGCGCGAAGGCCAATCGGTCGTCGACCGCCTGATCGCGGCCGGCGCCGTGGACGAAATGGACGTTCTCGGGCTGCTCGCCGACATGTTCGGAATGCAGGTCGTCAACATCGCCGAAACCGAGATCGATCCGACGCTGCGCGAACGGCTCCCCGGCGAACTGGCGAAAAAATACCGCGTGATTCCGATCGCCGACAACGACGGCATACTGACCGTCGCGATGGCCGACCCGATGAACTTCGAAACGCTCGACGCGCTGCGCAACGTCCTCGGCCGGGACGTGGACGGCGTGCTCGCGCCCGCGCAGCAGATCTACTTCAACCTCGGGGTCCTCTACCCGGAGCAGTCGCTCGAAGGCGACGACTTCAAGTCCATCTACGGCGACATCGAGAAGGACAGCAAGAACAAGGGCGTCGGCGGCGACGGGGACGAAGGCGGCGAGCTCGCGGACCAGCTCGGCATCGCGCAGGCCGGCGAAAAAGACGCCCCCATCGTGAAACTCTGCGCCTCGATCATCATGCGCGCGTTCACGTCGCGCGCGTCCGATATCCACCTCGAGCCGATGGAAACGCGCTTCCGCATCCGCTACCGCATCGACGGCGTGCTGCGCGAACAGGAATCGCCGCCCCGCCGTCTGCAGGGCGCCATTCTGCAGCGTTTCAAACTCATGGCC
>JAZUJQ010000002.1:0-5515 GCA_045642845.1 Kiritimatiellia bacterium | reverse complement strand
TGCATGCCGAATCTGCGGCCGGTTCCGGATTCGCCGGACACGATCCGTCCGCTGCTCGACGCGATTTCGCGCGCCGCGTCGCCGCGCGTGCGCGTGCATGCGTTCGGTGCGATAACGCGCGGCCAGCGCGGGGAAAAACTCGCCGACATCGAAGGTCTGGCGCCGCTCGTGTGCGGATTTTCGGACGACGGCCGCGGGGTGCAGGACGGCGCGCTCATGCGCGATGCGTTCGATGCATGCGCGGCGCTCGGAAAAACGATCGCCGCTCACTGCGAAGACGAATCCGAAGAAAAAGATTCGCCGCGCTCCGAATGGCGCATGATCGAACGCGATCTCGAACTCGCCCGCGACACCGGCGCCCGGTACCATGTCTGCCACATATCCACGAAGGAAAGTCTGTCGCTCATCCGCGATGCGAAAGCGGACGGTCTGCGCGTGTCGTGCGAAACCGCGCCGCACTATCTCATTCTGTGCGGGGAAAACGCGCTCGACCACGGCCGCTTCAAAATGAATCCGCCGCTTCGCACGGCCGCGGACCGCGACGCGCTCCGCGACGGTTTGCGTGACGGAAGCATAGACTGCATCGCGACGGATCACGCTCCGCACTCGGCCGCGGAAAAGAACGTGCCGTTCGCGAAAGCCCTGAACGGAGTCGTCGGTCTTGAATGCGCGTTCGCGGTGCTGTACACGAATCTGGTTGAACCCGGACTGGTTCCGTTCGAACGGTTGATCGACGCCATGTCGGTCCGTCCGCGCGAAATATTTTCTCTGCCGAACCGCGAAAACGAATTCACCGAAGTCGAACTCGGCGTTGACGACGTCGTGGACGTTTCAAGTTTCAAATCGCTCGGTCGCAGCACGCCGTTCGACGGCGTCCGCGTTCATGCGCGCATCGTGAAACAAATCGTCTGACGGCGCGTCGCGAAGAATTGAATTGCGCGTCCGGAATCCGGAACGCGGAATTGAAAACGCCATTAAATGCGGAAGAATTCAAAATTTTTCTTGCATTATTTTTTCGTTTTGGATATACCCACGTCAAAGGGAACGACCGTGCGAGTGCATTTTCGTCACCCCGAAACCAAAACAAAGGGCCCTTGTCGGCCCGTTTCATAGGAGTACATACTATGGCTACCGCCAAGAAAGCCCCCGCCAAGAAAGCCCCCGCCAAGAAGGCCGCGCCCGCGAAGAAGGCCCCTGCAAAGAAGGCCGCGCCCGTGAAGAAGGCCGCGCCTGCGAAGAAGGCTGCACCTGCGAAGAAGGCCGCGCCCGCGAAGAAGGCTCCTGCGAAGAAGGCCGCGCCCGCCAAGAAGGCCCCCGCGAAGAAGGCTCCCGCCAAGAAGTGCGCCTGCAAGTGCACTTGCAAGAAATAAGAGTTTCCGAAAAGAATCTCGAAAGGGTCGCCGTCACCGGCGGCCCTTTTTATTTCACGCAATCACGGAACAACCACCTCGCGTCACACACGACTTGCCGATGTTTCATTTCCGTGTTGCCAAGACGCGGATGAAAACTCCGACGGCTGACAAAAAAACTCCGCCAAACCACCTTCGCACTAATGGCTACGACGGATAGCGGGAGCGCCACGGATCGGAGTGTCTTTTCAACCGGCGCAAATGCGCGGATTGAAAATGCGCAGGGCTATATTTTCAGGTTCGTCCATGCAACGCGAGTTGATGAATGCCGGGACAAGGAAATCCGGATCACGCGCCGGCGGCGGTTTGCGCGATGCGCTGCGCGCCTTCGAAGAAATACGCGCCCCAGCCGACGGTGAAAATGAAGTCGCCGAAAAGCGCATGCTCGATGTTGGAGAAAAGAACGGAACCGGTTTTTCTGTACGAGCCGAGGAAAAACAATCCGCCGACGAACGTGAACGCCAATGCGTACGGATTTCCGAAAAGAATGTGCGCGAAACTGAAAAACGCGGCACCGATGATCAACCCGGCGCGTTTCGAGAAAAGCGAAGCAAACCGACGTTCGAAAAACCAACGGTAAAGGAAACCCTGCGGCGTCACGGAAAAGACCGGATAGCACACCATGACGATCGCCCAGAATTTCGGATTCCGCCGCGGAAACGCGAACAGAAGAGAAGAATCCTTCCATGCTAGCAGCGCCGTGAGAACCCCCGCGAAGACGGCGAAACGCAGCAGCATGACGCACCACTCGCGACGCGGAACCCCGATCCGGAAAAACTCGGCAATGCACAAATCGCCGCGGACTTTCTCCACGAAGAAAACAACAAGAGCGATCGCCACGACGGCGGGTATGACCCACATGCCCAGACGGACGTCCCACAGCCGCATGGCCAGCGCCGGGACGTGCAGCAACGCCAACGGAGTCCCGATGTAAAGAAGAACCATCTCCGCGAAGCGCCGGACGGACGCCGGACGCGGACGGGACGCGCCTCCGGGCGCAGAAGACGCAGACGGGTCAGTCACCACCTGTAATAACGGTAAGGATCGTCGTTCATGGCAGGCTTGTCGGCGTAAAGCGCGGCGCCCTCGCCTTTCAGGAACGAATCGTCCACGGCGCCGCCGAGATTGGCGATGAGCCGCGTGAGAAGCCCCTGGGCGCGACGGCGGTTGTGCCGGAGATTGATTTCATTTTCATCGAACGTTCCCTGCGAAATCGATGTGAAAACGATCGCGCCATCGCCGATGCGGAAGGCCTTCAGCACCTTTCCGCCGTCGAACCGCGCGAGCGTGCCGATGCAGCTGGGATAGTTCCACTGCAGATCCGCATTTGAAACGCCGCGGAACAAAGGTTCCTTCCAGAGCTCTTCGTTGAACTCGGGATATTCCGACCACTTCGCCTCCGTCGCATTCGCGGCGGGATAAACTTTGTTGGCGTCGGATCCTTTGAGATTGAGGCAAAGAATCTTCACGCCGCTCCTCGCGACCTCGGTGAGATCGCCGGGCTGCGTGCCGGGACCGATCACCAGAACGTCGCCGGGCTTCGCATCCGAAACCGCGCCGACGACGCGGTATTTTACACCGATGTCGCCGAGCGCCTTCTTCTGGAGATTCCAGCCGTCGAGCACGAGCACTTCGCTCTTCGCCTTGGCTACGATCGGACGGTCCGCGCATTCGAGGATTTTCGCCAACGCCTCGACCGCCTCAGGGGCCGTTTCCGTGCGCGAACAGATGTCGAGCTGCGAAAACACCACGCGTTTGCCCGGTTCGAAATACTCCATAACCGGCGCGTACTGAAGGTCGAAGCCGCCGTGCAGAATCGGAAGGAAATTTCCCTTCGTGGGCTTCTCGGGAAGAACGCAGCTGACGATGCCGCGGTTGCCGGCGCGCCAGACACGGCGGTTTTTGAAGCCCTCCCAATCCGTCGTCGCCCAATCGCCTTTCATTTTATCCTCGTCCAGATACTCGGATATGCTCGTCGCGTTGCCGCGCCAATCGGTGACGTCCAAATCCGCGAATTCGGGGACGGCGGCGAAAAGATTGCGGAGCCCGTGCTCCTGGCAACGGAATCCGAGCTTCCTCAACGTCGCCGCGTCCTGTTCGAGGACGACCGTCTTCACGCCGGCGTTCACCGCCGAAAAGACGTCGAACGGCGCCTTTGAAAACGCATTGCGACCTATGACAAGCAGGCCTGAAGCCGGCGCCGCCTCGACGTCCGTGAAACCGACGCCCAGTTCCTTCAGCAACGCCTTCGCTCCGCCTTCGGGATCGAAAACGGAGACCTTGGACGACACATTCGCGGCACGCTTCGCCGGCAATATGTTGAGCGCGAATCTGTCAGAAGCCTTCCAGCCGGTCTCTGCGCAACGGAAACCCGCGACGATCTCACCGGAAGCCGCGGTGGCCGTGAAAGAGAACGGAACGTCGGCACGGCATCCGGGCTTGACCGTGATCTTGCCCGAGCCCGACTCCGAACCGGCCTTCCAGATGTACTCGATCGTTCTGTCCCGGCGCGAATCATTGAGGATGACCAGCGACTTCGCGACAGTCTCGCCGATTCGGAACGAATCGTTGACGCGCGTGAATTCCTTCGCGGTGGGACCGGCGATCCAGCCGATGAGATCGGTGTACGTTCCGAACAGCGTCTTCGCGACGAGGCGCGGTTCCTGACCGTACTGGTCGAAAATCCGGTAGAAATAATCCGAACGCACCACGCCGAATTCCTTGATGCCCTTGAAAGGATTTTCGCGGAGCGTCCGCCGCTGTTTGTCGTCCGGCAGCGGCTTGAAAAATGCGCTGCCGTCGATATCCCAGGGAAGGAACGACGTAACGCCCCTGGCGCGCATGTCCTTGTAGTTGCGGCGGGCGTACATGGAAAGCACTTCGCTCGTATCCTCTTCGTTCACGAGGCCCCAGTCGCAGTTGTAGCCGTAATAGCAGGGTTTGTTGCCTTTCGCCTTGTACTGAATGCGATCCATCGTGAGCCGCTTCCACTCCGAAGACCTGAACGCCTTTTCGCCGAGGAAGGAAGAATTGAATTCGTTCAGCCAGCACTGCTGGACCGCATCGCGTTCGGACCAGATGTTCTTGCCGCCCGGCGTGGCGCGGTAGCTGGACCAGCTCGCCACGTGCGGCGTGCCCCACTCGACGACGATGAGCGGAACCACGCCTTCCTCCTGCCAGTGTTCGAACCAGTCGGACCGTTCCTGGATCGGAGCCCAGTCGAGATAGCAGTTGAGCGTGTAGAAACCGCCTTCGGCGCCGGATTCATGATGATAGACGGGACGCGTCGGGTCGAACTCCTTCATCTTCTCGTTCACCGCGAGCGCGAGCTTGCGGAAGCGCTGGCGCCAATTGACGATGCCGGTCGGGATTTCATCGGGACGCCCGGAAATGATCGCCGGATTCTGATCGCTCTCGTACCCGGTCTGGTTGTGGGTCGACGACCAGTAGAGAAGACCCGGGATGTTCTGAAACCGCTTGACCATGTACTTCGTCAGACGATCGTACGCCCGTCCCGGAGCCGTCGAAGAATCCCCGAACTGCCAGTGGTGCGGATTGTCCGGATCGTCGAAGCGGTTGGGGTGAGGAAGGCCGATCACAAGCGCCATGCCAGCCTTCGACGTTTCGCGCGCCATCACCTCGAACGCGGTGACGTCGCCCTCGGAAAAACCGTAGTTGCCAGTCGGCACGATTGCGTTGAAACCCATGCGCCGGCCGTCCTTCATCGCCGTCGCGATGTCCTCGTTAGCCGCGCATCCGAGCGTTGAATAGGCCGTGTTGCGGGGCCGGAAATGGACGGGCGTGCCGTTGAGAAGAATGTCACGTCCTTTCAGCGCGATCTCGCGGAAACCGAATTCCTCGGCGTAAAGCTCGTCGATGGCCCTGCCGTTTTTCTCGAGCCGGACTTTGACGGTATAGACGTTTTCGGGACGGTCGAGGTCCCAGATTTTCGCGTCTTTCCATTCGCCGCCGAAAAGAAAGCGTTCGGAGGCCTTCGGCGTGAACGCGGCTGACTTGATCGTTTTCACCTTCGTCGCACCGTCGAAGACGTCGGCCACGGCCGTGACCTCGCCGTCGCCGTCGCCGTCGAATCCGAGCGAGAACTC
>JAZUJQ010000001.1:0-4311 GCA_045642845.1 Kiritimatiellia bacterium | reverse complement strand
ATTCTGGCGACGGTGTTTCTGCTCTGTTCATGCGTGAGCATTGCGGTCGTATGCTACCGCGGCGCGTCGCGTGATCTCAAAAGACATCCCGGTCTCAAAAGCTTCCGCGACGGCAAGGGCGGTTTTGGTCCGATCTGAAATAAAAAACCGCCCGCGGTTTTCCGCGGACGGTTTCCGTTTTCAATGAACTTGCGATCAGCGGGGGAGGAGACCGTCGCCGTAGACGGCGCTTTCGATGGAGATGCCCATGAAGGTTTCGTAGAAAACTTTTCCGGCGTTGTCGCCTTTGGAGGGGGTGCGCAGGGAGCAGCAGCCGGTCGCCGCCAGGGAAACGGCCGCGAGCGCGATGAGGAGGATCGCCTTTTTCATGAAGTTTGACTTTCTTTGATTCTGTGTGTTTGCAAAAAGATGACACGCACGTGACATCGCCGCCGATTATAGCAGTTCCGTCCGAAATTTGGAGCCCGGTTTTGGCGACGGCGGTCCGGTGGCATGCACGGATGCGACAGAAGGCGCCGCGCTTCCGTCGGAGAGTTTGTTGCGCACGATTGTCCGAGCGTAGGCGATCTGTTATTCTTGCGGCACAGCGAGGACCGTTGACATGAATCTTCAGCACCTGTATCCGACCACGGCGGAGTTTTCGGAAAACGAAGACGTCGTCTTCAGGTTCGGCGCGAACGCGACGCTTTTCATGAACCGCGCTTTTGAGCCGGTCGCCGTGAATCGGCTCGCATCGCTCTGGAACCGCTTCTGCAACACGGCTTCGAAGCTTGAAATCCGCATGGAGGCGCATCCTGAAGAAACGCCTTGCCTGCGCGTCGGCGATCCGTCCGTCCGTCCGCTGCCTCCGGGTGCGTCGGACGATTACACGCTGCGTGTCGACGAATCCGGCGCCGCCGTGGCGGCGAACACGGCGGACGGTCTGTTCCGCGGATTTCTGACGCTCGTTCAACTGATCGAATCCGAATGTCTTTCCGAGGGGCGCGAACGCTTTCTCGTGAATTCGGCGGAAATCAGGGACGCTCCGGCCGTCGGGATGCGCGCCGTGCATCTGTGCGTGTTTCCGGAGAGCGATCCGACCCTGCTCGAACGCGCCGTCCACATGGCAGGATTTCTGAAAATGACGCATGTCGTTCTGGAATTCTGGGGAACGTACGGATACAAAACCCTGCCGGAGCTGGCGTGGCGCGGCAAGACGTTCCCGGCGGCGGAAGCCAGGGCGCTGGTCGATTTGGCGCACGGGTACCGCATGGAAGTCATTCCGATGATCAACCACTTCGGTCATGCGAGCGCATCGCGTTCCATTGCCGGCCGGCACGTCGTTCTCAACGCGAATCCGCGGCTGGCGAAACTGTTCGAACCCGACGGATGGACCTGGTGCCTTTCAAATCCGGACACGTACAAACTGCTCGCCGACATGCGGGAGGAAATGCTCGAACTCTGCGGCCCCGGCTCGTATTTCCATCTGGGATTCGACGAGGCGTATTCGTTCGCGACCTGCCGACTCTGCAAAAAGCGCGTTCCGCACGAACTGCTCGCGGAGTACGTCAACCGTCTGACGGAAGATCTGTCGGCCTGCGGCCGCCGCCCGATCCTGTGGCACGATGAATTCATAGACGCCGACGAATTCGCCGGGAAAATCAAGTCGCCGGTCGTGGCGAACGGAGGGCGCCGCGGCACCGCGCCCGCGCTCGGCCTGTTGGACCGCCGCGTCGTCATTGCGGATTGGCAGTACGGCTACCGGAACGTAGAGAACGCGACCAGCCGGTATTTCATGGACGAAGGTTTCGACGTCCTGCTCTCCCCTTGGGACGATTTGGAAAACGTCCGTTCTCTGTCCGAAAACGCGAAAACTACGGGTGCAATGGGCGTTCTTTGCACCACATGGCACCATCTGCCGGATTTTCTGCCGCGGTTTCCGGCCGTGGCGGACATGCTTTGGAAGCGCGATGTTTCGTTGACGGAAACGCCATGGACGGAGTCCGCCGCGATTCTCCGCACCCTTTACGATGCCGCCGGGGATTTCGACCGCTCCGGTTGGTCGCCGCACGAAGTTCCCGCCTGAATTCGGCATCGGAACCGCGCAGGCGGCGAGGAATCGTCTTTTTCTGCGTTTTTATCACGATTTTGACCATTTTACATTTTATTGTTTGATTTTCGGGCATTGCGTTTGCTAACATTCCCCCAGTCCCGAACGACGACCCGTTCGGCCAATAAAACACAAACAAAGGCATCTCTCCATGAGCTGTTTCAAGTTTTGCAAGCGCAGTCTGCAGGCGATTTCCGCCGCAGTTCTCTCATTGTGGCTCGTTCCATCCGTTTTCGCTGACAACGGGTGGGACATCGACAAGTCCGGTTCGGCATGGGCCCTTACAAACGACCTGTGGCGCATCGACGGCAGTTTCACCAACGGAACGCTGAGTTTGAGTTCCATCACTCCGACGGCCGCCAACACCGATACTTCGACGCTGGATGTCTCCGGTCTGTACGGTTTCGTGTACAACGGCAAGCCGATGACGAACTTCCAGTGCTGGGGCGGCTCGTATCCTACGGTTGAAACGCTCGTCATTTCCGACGCGACGTACGACTCGTTCGTGTGCCGCGGTGCGCAGATGCCGAACCTGAAGGAGATCCGCACGCCGAACGCCGCGCATCCGCATCGCCTTTCGATCAAAGTTTTCCCTCAGGGCGCGTTCAACTTGCAACAGCTGACCGGCGATTATGAAATCGTCGATGTCACGACCTTTGACAACACCCAGACTTTCTATCAGTCGGAAGTCACGGGGCTCAAACTCTCCGGAAGTTTTTCGTCTTTCAAAAACCAGTCGTTTTACCTGTGTTACGGTCTCAAGAGTCTCGAATTCGAAACAACCGGAACCATAACGTCCCTGCCGATGTATTTCATCGGATACTGGGGAAACCAGACCGTCGATCAGGTCACGAAGCCCGTTAAGTTGGAGACGTTGAACCTGAACGGGAGGCCTCTGCTCTGCTCCCGCGACATCACGTCGATCAGTGCGCAATGCGTGTCTCATTGCGCGTCTTACGCCGGAATCATCGATCTGCCGAATTGCACGAGTCTCGGTGAATACGCCTTCCGCGGCTGCCAGTCGGTCCCGTTCGTCAACCTGATGAGCGTCACGTCGGTCGGCAGAGATTCTTTCCGCGATTTCTGCTCGGCTGACCGCGTCGTTTTCGGCGACAAGGGCCCGCTGACGATCGGACTCGAACTGTTCACCGGTGCGTTCGTTAATTCGCAGACCCCCAGCGTGATCTGGAACTCGACGAGCGCGCCTAGCGGAAGCATGCAGAACATGTTCCTGCTCATCGGCGACTACCGTGTGACGAACTACGTTCGCAAGGAGGCCCTCTCCGGGTGGACTTCCGCGACGGATTACTCCAAGCTGAAGCAGACTTTCGTCCCGATGGACACCTCCTTCAAGGTGAATTTCCGGATCGACGGCGAAGTCGTCATGACGACGATCATGCCCGGCGTGAACGGCGCGGATTCGGTTTGGACGGCCCAGGCCGATTGGATGCTGCCTCAGGGTTCCACGTTCGGAATCAGCTCCGTGAAGGATGCCGAAGGCGCTGACATCCTCGGCGCCTTCGCTCTGCCCGGCGACTCCGGCCGCAACCTCACGGTCACCCTGCCGCAGTCCATCGTCGCCGTCGACGGCGACACCACGCAGGACGTCGAGGTGTTCGTCGATGTCGCGCAGATCGTCAACGAAGACTCCCACGTGACCGTGACGATCGTGGATGAACAGGACCGCACGATCGTCGAGGACACGTTCGACGTGTTCCACGGCGGTTCCGCCACGCAGGATTACGGCGCCGAGATTTTCGGCGATCACGACTACACCTACAGCTCGGTGCTGTCCGTGGCCGTCAACCCGGTCGGTGCGCTCACCGCCTCCATGGACCTCGCGGGCCGCGTGACCGTCACTGACGCCATTGGCGACGCGAGCGTCACGGTCAAGATCAATCGCTCGATGCTGCCGAAGCAGGTCGATTACTGGCTCGTGTCCAGCGACGGCTGCTCGATGACCGACGGCCTCTGGACCTTCCGTTGCGACTTCAACGACGACAACGCGGTCGTGGCCGACGCCTCCGGCTATGTCGGCCCCGACACGGACTCCGGCGTCGTGGACTTCTCGAAGCCGATTCGCTTCGGCGACCGCAACGTGACGATTTCGAGCTTCGACTGGGGCGCCTCGATCGGCGGCTCCGCGATCGATCTCACGAAGAACAGCTACGGCAAGGCACTCGTCATCAACGGCTCGGCCGCCACGCCCGACTCGCTGATCT